>CANHPI010000134.1 GCA_947462425.1 Bacteroidota bacterium | reverse complement strand
GTAAAGCTTTTGATAAATATAAACTTGTTAAACCAACAGAAGTTCCTAATTCTACAACTGTTAAAGGCTTAAACTTATTTAGTAAGCGGTATAAAAATTCGGCTTGCTTTTTTTGAGCTATGCCATGTTTTGCAATGTGTTTTATTTGACGAGTATTTGTGTTAAGCTTTTTTGATCCTGCTCCAAAATCGGTAATTGTAACAGTAGTATTATCGGATTCTAATTGTGTTCTTAACGCATTAAGTTCTTCAAAATCACCAAACGGATGTTCGTTTTTAATCAACTCCATATAAAAATTATACAAAAACGGAGAGTGAAGATCGTGTTCTGTATAAGATGTTAATCTGTAATTAATATATTTTAAAACTGTTTTTATTTCCATTTTACTATTTATCCTGGCAATTACATACTGCTAATTTTACAAGTGGTTTAGTTTTGTAATCCGGCAGACTAGTTTCTTTCATAAAGAAAATGGTTAAGTCAGAAATTGAGTCTTTTGGATGCTTTTTATTCCATGTGTTTATTAAATATTTACAATAAAATGGTCGCATATAATTATTGTTATTAAAGGTATAGTTTTCTTGAAATTTCCGCCATCTGTCACTTTCAAATTCATTAACAACTGGTGTTGGTTTTGTAAAGGATACTGAGTCTTTTTTGTTTTTTATATCAATGTATTTTCCTTTAGTTTTATGGTAGCCACTATAAACAAACCAACCGTCATCTTTTAGTATGAATGGTGAAAACATTCCCCAATTTTGTTCTAATCGTAATACTTTTCCATAGGTCGCAATAGTAGGCTCTAAGACATAAGGAAATTGTTTGATGTTGCCTAAATTTATTAATAAACAAAAGCAAATGATGAAAATGATGATATAGTTTTTTAACGTGAAAATTATATTTACAATAAAAGGTAATTTTTGTTTTTGTATTTCTGTTTCTTTAAAAATAGTTTTGTTTTTATAAAAATGAGATTCAAACCAATCCATCACATTGGATGGTAATAAACCAATAACAGAAACAATACCTATAATGTAAAATAAGCCTACATATAAAGTAAAGGCAATTCCAATAAAGAGTGCTATAATACTTATTATGCCAATCGTTCTTATTTTAGATGAAACAAAAGGTAGCACCATAAATAAGGGAGCTAACAATTCGATATAATACACGAGATAGGTTAAACCTTTTAGTAAGATAGGAAATTGATAAATGAATGTTCCACCCGGCAATCTTATTTGGTCAAGACTTAAGGCATAATATAAAGCTGTGCCTTCTGAATGCCATTCGGGAGATGTTTTTAATAATGCTGAAAAAAAGAATACTGAGCAGGTTAATAATAAATATCCAATATTAGCCCATGATAAATAGTTGGTTGTGTAATTAGATATTTTTTGAATAGAATAGCGTTCTCCCCATGGTAAAAAAATGGCCCAAAATAATAGGATGCGAAGTAAATCGTCGCCACCCTGCAATATAAATGGGTTTCTGGTTTGAAGGGAAGTAAGTAATACCCAGCATATAAATGTAAATAAGCGCGTTCTATAACCTATAATTAATAAAAAAACACAAAGTGCATTAAGTATAAATAGAATTGTCTGCCACCATAAATCGCCACTTAATGTGTGAAACGAAAAATAGGTTGGACTCCAATTATAGTGTTTTAAAATGCTAATTGGTAAAGTACCTTCATCAGTAAAAAATGCAATTATAGATAAGGACCGAATGTATAAATCGGTTAATAAAATTAATCCTATACCAATACGCATTAATCCTAATGCTCTTATATCTAAAGTATAAGATGCTTTTAAACGAGCGAGTATGTGATGTAGAGTTTTCGTAAAATAAAAATGGCTCCACAATTTGCGGAGCCATAAAATTACTATTCTTAAAAATTATAAACAACCAACCTCACCAGAAGCCGTTACTGCATAAAAAGACGACGATGATTTTTTACATGCTATGTTTGAAAATGTTGCTTTGATACCACTAGTAGTTGAAACCGTTAAACTGCCCGCTTCAGAATACCAAACACTTCCAAGATCTTGGTTTGGAGGATTAGTAATAGTCATAAAAGCTTTACCTGGCCCTAATAATGAAGCACTATTTACAAATTGGTATGTACCTGTAGTAGGTGCAATTGAAAAACATATAGTAATACTTGATCCTAAACTTACATTTGTGGTAGTTAAACATAACGGTGCAGGTGTAGAACAATTAATATTTGACCAAACGCCAATTGTTCCAATTCCTGATAATATGGAACTTTGTTGAGTAGGTGATATTACAATTGAACCAGTAGTTGTTACATTGGTAATATTTGGATTTGCACCAGTACCACCAGAAGCTTCATCCTTATAGGTTGGAGCTATAGCATCGCTATCATTTTTTGATTTACACGACATAAAAACAATACTTCCTAATATTAGGATGGAAAATGCGGATAAAATGAGTTTTTTCATTATTACGTGTTTTTTAATATTCAAATTTAATTATAATAAATATAGTTTCCAAACAGTTGTACTTATTGATTGAGTAAATTCAAAATTTAATAAAAGCTTTTTTCTTCTTTTACCATCTTTTTTAATAAAATACAAGCTCTGTATCTATCTTCCTGATATTCTTCATAAAGATTATTTAATGTATTTAATATAACAGATAATCCAATTTCGTCAGCCCATTTTAAAAGTCCTTTGGGGTAATTAACACCTTTTGTCATTGCTAAATCAATGTCTGAAGCTGACGCGATTCCTAAGTAACTAGTATCGCTGGCCTCGTTAATTAGCATGCAAAGTATTCTATTAACGATATATTGGCCTAAAACTTCGTCTTTGTTTGTTTCAATAATTGTTGCGCCTTCTCTGTAATCATAAAATCCTCTTCCAGATTTTTTTCCTAAAAACTTTGCTTCCAGTAAACGTTTTTGGGTTAATGATGGTTTAAAACGTGGGTCGTAGTAAAATTGTTTCCAAACCGTTTCGGTAACCACATAGTTTACATCATGTCCAATTAAATCCATTAATTCAAACGGACCCATTTTAAATCCTCCAATTTCGCGCATAGCCCAATCAATAGTTGCCATGTCTGCAATTTGTTCATCATAAATACGCAAAGCTTCGCTATAAAATGGTCGAGCTACACGGTTTACAATAAAGCCAGGAGTGTCTTTTGCCATAACAGTTACTTTTCCCCAGCTATTAATTAAAGCCAGGCAGTGGTTTGCAATTATTAAATCAGTGGCAACACCCGGAATAATTTCTACCAAAGGCATTAAGGTTGCGGGATTGAAAAAATGAATGCCAATAACTTTTTCAGGATTTTTACAAGCAGATGCAATTGATGTGATTGACAATGAAGATGTGTTTGAAGCTAAAACACATGTTGCAGAAGTAATACTTTCTAACTCTTTAAATACGGATTGTTTTATATCGCCATTTTCAACAATGGCTTCAATAATTAAATCACAGCCATTAAAATCTTTTATTGAATTTGAGTAGGAGGTTAAATTTAAAATCTCTTTAGCTTTCTCATCGGTGATTTTTTGTTTTTCAACTAATTTAGTTAAAGAGTTGGTTAAATTAGTTTTTGCTTTTTCTAATGCAGCCGTATTTGTATCGTAAACAATAGTTTGATGACCAGCAGTGGCAGCTACCTGTGCAATACCACTTCCCATGGCACCCGAACCTACTACACCAATGATTGAATTTTTACTGAACATAATTATTTTTGAATAAGAACTTTTTTTGTTTCGTTAATTTGATTTCCTTTTAATGTGATGAAATAACAACCATCTATTAATTGATTGGTGTTTATGCTTGTTTTATAAAAAGGCTGATTACAATTTATAATTTCTGCTTTTATTGTTTTGCCAAGCACATCGGAAATAGTGCACTCAATAATTTTATTTTGTTGATTAGCGATTAAAAAATTCAATTCGTTTTTTGCAGGATTTGGATATACTGAAAATAAAGAACTTGCTATTTCAGTTTCTTTTAAACCAACTGAGGGCTCAACAGAATTTTTATAAGTATTATCACCTTCTAATATAAAAATACCGTTTTGCATATCGCAAGCAATTATAATTTTACTTGGCAAGTAAGGGTATGCTCCCCAATTACCTCTATATGCTGGGCTATATTGGTTATCGTTTACTCCATGTTGAGGATAAGTATCAAAATACCCATGAATAGTTGTATTAGCAGGATTAGAAATATCATATAAATAGATTCCATCTACATAAGTACTCATCCAACACCATCTATTACCAACAATATAAGGGTTGTGAGCAGTGGCACCCAGATTTGAACGAATGGTATCCACTAAAGTTATGTTATTTAAATTGGTAACATCAATAACTTTAGCTGGTAAACCTGCAGAAACCTCATCCGCAAATACCATAGTTTTTCTATCATCGGTTTGCCACGAGCTGTGATTGTAACCGCTAAATGGATATCCAGCAAATGTTTGTATTAATGAAAAAGTATTTGTGGCTGTATTAAACTTGAGTACTTGAAAACCTTTCCAACCTGTAGAGGCATAAATGGTATCGTTGCGTACAAACATATCATGCACATAATCTATTTGCGATAAACTAATATCGTCTTCTAAACGCCTCAGTAAAACTGGGTTTTCGGGGTTTGCTAAACTATAAACGCGCATAGGAGACTGGTAGCCAGTAGTCACATCCTTTGGAGCGCCACAATATAACCTATCATGATCCACAAAAATAGTATGGCTGCGCTCAAAATAAGTTGTGCCATTATGAACTACATGAACAGAATCGGGTAAATATTGCATATCTACAATTTGAAAACTATTAGGAGGTGAATCATCGCTAACGATGTAACAATAGTTTTGATACGTTTTAACTTCGCGCCAAGTGCAGCCAGCACGTCTTGCTTTTACTGAATCAACAATAATAGGATTTGTGGGTACTGTAACATCTACAAAATAGGTTTTACTGCTAGTGCCCACAATGGCATACTCTTTATTTTTTGTAGCTTGGAACCAGCCCCAACAACCGGAATATTTTCTACCATCACTTCCTGTATTATCAGTTTCTGGATTAATATGCGCTAATAAATTAATATTTAGGCTAGAGTAGGTTTGAGCTTTGTGATTATAGAATAAACTTATTAAGCAAATAAACAGAAGTAGATGTTTTTTCATGTGTTGATTTTAAGTAATCACAAAGTACAAAAAATAAATGATTATGGAAAATGGATTTTTTATCTATTTTTTCCTTTCTAAATAAATCCGAATCATACGATGATTTTTTTTAATCTGACTTGTATTATGCTTTTAAAGTATACTTGATTGACAAGAGGGTTTCCGCTTGCTAAAATAAAATTTTGCTTAATCGTTTCTGAAGATCAATTAAAAAGCTAAAAGCAATTTTTAACTGCAAGTATATCAATTAGCAATTTAAATGTTTTGCAGCTAAAGTGTTTAGTAAAAAAAGGCATTGAAAGAAACACTGCCTTTTTTTACTAAACACAACTAATCATTTTTTATAAATTTTGCAACAAGGGTTTTACCGTTGCTAACCATATGTATAAAATATGTACCATTATTAAGATTTGAAACTAGAATAGATTTTGAAACTAATTCTTGTTCTGAAATTGTTTTAGTTAGTTTTCCATCTATTGAATAGATTTGACCTTCTTTAAATAATTCTTCTGATGAAATATGTAAAACATCTGTTGTAGGATTTGGGAATACAGATAACAAAGACACTTTGTTAGTTTCATTTATGTTTGTAGTATTTGCCAAAAAGGTAACAGAAGATTTTTTAATAATATCACCCGATGAAGTACCGTTATTATTAGCATAATTAAACGCACCATAAAATGTAACGGTAGTTGCTGTAGTAGGCGCAGTCCATGAGAAAGTCCAAACAGCAGTGGCGCCAGTTTTTTTTGCTGATTGTTTAATATACTTGTTTGAAACACTAGATCCCGTACCTGCAATCCAAGTCCCTAAACCAACATTTGATGTAGCTGTTTGAGAAGTCATTTCAAAGCCATAAGCAGCAGCACCCGACATAGTTACAGAAACACTATATGTAGTGCCACCAATATATCCAGAGCCAGGAATATTAGAACTTATGATTCCTGTAGTTTGAGTTGCTGCAGCTCCTCCATGACATGATGTGCATGTTTGTCCGCCATTATCAGCAGGAGCACCGGCGTTGCCATCATTTGGTAAGGATGAACTGGCATTGGTATTAGTCATTGTTGAAACTACTACTAAAGTAATAATTGTAAGAAGAGAAGATGTAAGTAGTATTTTTTTCATAAGTATTTATTTATTGTTTTTATCCCAGTAACTATCGTGGGTCATAATGTTTAGTCAAATATATTTAATATTTTTTTATCTTCTATAAAAACTACTCAATAGAACGACCTTTTCACTCATTTTCAGATTTTATCATTGAACTATTTTCATTTAACTCCAGCTAATTTCATAGCGTCTAATTTAATAGCAGAGTCCAAAGGAATTTGTAAGTCTTGAGATTTTTTTGTGGACTTTTTTAAGAGTAGCGGTTTTTCTCTGATTTGTTTTTCAAACTGTTTAATATTTTTTGTTCTAGCTACTTTTGCATAGTAGGCGGTTGGGTTTGTATATAATTCATAAGCATCTTCAATAAATGTATTGGCAAAGCTTGGCAAATTACCATCGGAGTATAGCAACATAATTACTTGGTTACTTTCTATATTTTGTTTTAAGTCTAACTGCCATACTTCAACTTTTTCGGTAGCGCTTGGGTTTGGTATTATTTTATTGTAGTAATACCAAAACTGTCCGCCTGCAAAACAATTTTGCCCAACACCCATATAAACTGGGCCGTACCAATAACTATCAGAAATGGTTAATACACGCGTTTTATTTTTTAATGTATCTTGTTCAAACATTATTTCTGGGTAAGCTAGCTTCATGTTTTGTTCCGGATTTTTATATAAGTTCATACTTTTTAATACATCGGCATCGCGGCTTCTGGAAGTGTCAACGATATCAATTTTTTTCCAAACCATATCTGGCATATCGCAATGGTGCAATTTTTCAATAGTTCCAATAATGGTATCCACTGCTAAACATTCGCCATAATAACTCCAATGATGTCCAAATTTTGGAAATAACGAATAAGGTGTTGTGGGTTTTAGTTTTTGAAAATAAGCTTTTAAGTCTAACACATTTAATCCTATTTTTTTTG
>CANHPI010000133.1 GCA_947462425.1 Bacteroidota bacterium | reverse complement strand
TTGCTACTCAGCGTCCGTCGGTAAATATTATTACAGGAACAATTAAAGCTAACTTCCCTGCTCGTATTGCATTTCGTGTAACAAGTAAAATTGATTCGCGCACAATTTTAGATGCTGGCGGTGCAGAACAATTAATTGGTAGAGGAGATATGTTGTTAAGTACAGGTAATGATTTAATTCGTATTCAATGTGCTTTTGTGGATACACCCGAAGCTGAAAAAATTACAGAATTTATTGGCTCACAACGCGCCTATCCTTCCGCATTTTTATTGCCAGAATATGTTGGTGAAGATGGAAGCGGAGGAAAAGAAGAAGTTGATTTGAGTGAACGCGATAAAATGTTTGATGAAGCTGCAAAATTAGTTGTACAGTTTCAACAGGGTTCGGCTTCATTTTTACAACGTAAATTAAAATTAGGATATAACCGCGCAGGACGGATTGTTGATCAACTTGAAGCTGCTGGTATTATTGGTCAGTTTGAAGGTTCTAAGGCACGTGAAGTACGTTGTAAAGATATGGCTGCACTTGAAGAGATACTCAGAAATTTGAGAGGGTAGTTTTATTTATAATTTTAAAACTTTACATAGCGTAATTTCTTTCACCAAAAATACTACTTCCAACTCTAATCATAGTTGAACCTTCTTCTATAGCAAGTTTATAATCACTACTCATACCAAAACTTAATATTTTGAATTCTGGGTATTGTAAACTGAATTTTTTTAAGGATGAAAATTCAGTTTTAATTTGTTTTGTGTTATCAGTATTTGATGCCATTGCCATAAAGCCTTTGATATTAATGTTTTTCAATTCCTTAAATTCGGTTGAGTTTAAAACATCAGTCGCTTCTTCGAAATCTAATCCAAATTTAGTTTCTTCTTGGGCAATATAAATTTGCAGTAAACAATCAATAATGCGGTTATTTTTTTGCGCTTGTTTATTTATTTCTTTCAATAAATTAAAACTATCAACACCATGAATTAAATAAACAAATGGTGCAATGTATTTCACTTTATTACTTTGTAAGTGACCAATAAAATGCCAATTAATATCTTTAGGTAATTGCGTTTCTTTATCTACTAATTCTTGAACATAATTCTCACCAAAATCTCTTTGGCCTGCATTATAGGCTTCAAAAAGCATATTGTTAGGCTTTGTTTTTGAAACAGCTATTAAAGTAACATACTCAGGAATTTGAGATTTGATGTGTTTTATGTTTTCAGAAATAGACATATTTATTTTAGTTCAAGTTTCATCATAATATCCAATTGCACATCATCGCCTAATTTAAAATTATGCTGATCAAATTCTACAAAACTATGTTTTTTATAGAAAGCTATGGCTTTTAAATTTTGCTCCCAAACAGCCAGCCAAATATATTGGAATTTAAAAGTTCTAGCAATGTCTATTGATTTTAAAAGTAGCATTTCTCCAAAGTTCTTTCCTTGAAATTCTTGTTTGATGTAAATGCGCTCAATTTCAAGAGCAATATTGTTTTTTAATTCAGTTTGCGCATTCCCAGTATTTAATTTTAAATATCCATTTATTTCTGAATTTAATTTTAAAAAATAAAAATAAGAACCCACTGTATTTAGTTCTTTGGTTAATTGTTCACGACTTAAGTTATCAGATACATATTGATTCATATCGCTCTCCGAATTTTGTTGAGCAAATGTTTCTGTAAATGTTTGAATACTTATATTTCTTAATGCTTCAATATCGTAAATTGTAACTTTTGCTATGTCAATTTTAATTTCAGTCATAAAATTTATGGTGCTTTCATCGGAAGTAATTATGGCAAAGCAACCTTACTATTACTATTTTTTTCATTGCTTTGTTTATTGTAATAACTCAAGCTTATTGATTTAATCCTCCAAGCTGTAAATTACCAAACCGCTTCGCATTTTAGGCTCTATCCAAGTCGATTTTGGAGGCATAATATGATCGGTATCCGCTATCCATTTTAAATGATCCATCGTTACAGGATATAAGCCAAATGAAATGGCAGCTTTACCTTCATCAACCTGTTTTTTCAATTCTTTACTTCCCCTAACTCCCGGAATAAATCCAATACGCTTATCTGTTTTTAGGTCATGAATATCAAAAATTGGAGATAAAATATATTTAGTTAATATTGCTGCATCTAAACTATCAATAGGATCTTTTGCATTATAAATTTTATCTTTTACCTTTAATGAGTACCATTTTTTATCAACATACATCGAAATTTCATGTTTTTGAGCTGGCTTATAATCGTTTGAATTTACTTCTGTAATTGTAAAATTTGTTTTAAGATTATACATTATTTCGTTAACAGATAAATTATTTAAATCTTTAACGATACGGTTGTAGTCATAAATTTTTAATTGAGATTCAGGAAAAAATACTCCTAAATAATAGTTAAAAGCTTCATCTCCTGTAAAAGATTTTAGGTTACTGCGCCTTAATTTCCCCAATAAAGTTGCCGAAGCAGATCGATGGTGACCATCAGCAATATATATGTTAGGAATTGTTTTAAATCGCTCAGCAATTTGTTTTACTATTTTTTTTGATTCAATAACCCAAATAGTATGTCTAACTTTGTCAGTAGTTGTAAAATCATAATCTGCTAGTGAAGAAGATATTTCTCTAGAGACGCTATCGATTATCTCATCATTAGGGTAACAAAATAATACAGGTTCTGCATTAAATTCGCATACATCTAAATAATCTTTTAATTTTTCTTCTCTGGTAGTTAATGTTTGCTCGTGTATTTTAATAACTCCGTTCATATAGTCATCAATACTTGTGCAGGCAATAATACCTAAAAATTCATTTCCTTCTTTTATTTGCCTATATAAATAGTAGCAAGGATTATTATCACTTAAAAATATTTTTTCAGAAATAAATTTTTTGAAATGATTTTTAACCTTAGTTAATCGTTCTTTGGATCCTGGTTTAGTTTTAATCCCATCTTCAAAATCCGGATTTATAACATGTAAAAAAGAGTAGGGGTTTCCATTAAGTTTTTCTCTCAACTCAGCAGGATTGTAACCATCAACGGAACGAGAAGCTACCAAATGCACTTTATCGCCTACAGGACGAATTGCTTTAAACGGAATAACTTTGGCCATATTTTTTTTGATGTTTAAATGAGTTAACTAACATCTTATTAAGTTTTTAAATATAATTGATTTTAGCTTTACATACTAAAATTTTAGGTATAAAAAAAGCTCATCCGACAAATGGCGGATGAGCTTTTTTAAAATAAAATTTTGAAATTAGTTAGCTAATGATTTAAATTCAGCATTATCACGTAATTTAATAAATTCTGCATCATCTTTAGCGGCAGATTTTAATGAACCATCTTTTTCGATAGCAGTTTTTAAATTAGAAATTACTTCAGATGCATTATTATTACGAGCTGCAGCAACTGCTTTTAAATATGAAGACATTGCCATATCTTTTTCTTTACTTGCATCGATAGTTGTAACAACTGAACCTCCATTACCATTTAATAATTCAGCTAACGCTTTATTAAACCCTTTATTATCTCCAAAATTACTAACAGCATCTGCATATTTTCCATCACGAACATTAATAATACCTTTGTTATAATTTACTTCTGGTCCTGCGCCATTTGCTTTATTATAGTATTCCATAGCTTTTAATCTATCACCTGATTTAGAAGATATTATACCTAAATGATTCATTACAATTGGGTTTCCATTAGCTGTTGTTACTGCGCGTTTAAATGCTTCACCAGCTTCAGTAACTTTATTATTCATTAATAAAGCCACACCTAAATTATTTGATGTTCTCCAATCAGTACCATATTTTTTTTCAGCAGCAGTATAAACGGCAATCTTAGTATTTAAATCGTTTGTTAAGTTAGCACCATATAACATTTCTTCAACTGATAAAGAATCAGGGAAAGTTGTCATTAATTTAGTGATTTGCTCATCAGTACGAGATTTCTTGTCAACATTTAAAGTTAAAACAGAGCGACGTAGTTTAGGTAATATTTTCTCAGAAACTTCTGTGTATGTTTTAGATAAATTTTTGATTTCAGTTTCACGCTGATCAACGTCAGTATACATTGTTAAAACTCTTAATATTAAATCTTTATCAGCGATTGAAGAACTTTCCATTAATGATTTAAAACCATCCCAATCTTCAGCAGTTGTTTTAGTAACATAATTTGCCGCTTCCTTTCCGAATTTTTGATCTTTATTTTTATTCTTCTTAAATTCATTCATCATAGCATTTGAAGCCGCTTTTGCACGATCTTGAGCTAAGTCTGCATTTAATTTTTGTTCACCATCAGGAGATGAATATGCAGAAACACTAATATCTTTAAATTCGTACCAAGGGCTATTTAAATTAGTTTTAATAAACTCTTGAACGATTTTCATTTCATCACTTTTCAACTCTTTTGAATTGACGTCTGATTTATTAACAGTAAAGTAAATATTAGCTGTTTGATTAGCAGGTACAGTTTTAACAAAAGCATCTTTTGCATAAATTCCCTTCTCATCATTACGAACTAACAATGGAGTAATAATTGTTCCATCAGCTAATTTTACTGCTGTAAATTCTTTAGTTTTATTCTTTACAGCACCTTGAGCTCGTAATTCGAGAGTTGCAACTTTCATTCCTGGCTCATATGCAAACTTTTCGGATGTATAACTAAAAGCACCGCCAGTTGCATAGCTAATTTTTTGCCCAGGATTAGTCGCTTTTTCGCCAACTAAAATAACTGGTTTCATGGCTTTTTCTCCACCTTCATATTTTACAACTGGTGTTAAAGTAACAGTTGCTTTTTTAGCAAATAACTTAGCAGGATATTTTCCTGTTACAGAAAATACAACGCTATCTCCATGCATTTCTAATGGGTTAGGTTTTGCATCGTAAGAAAATGTAGCTTGTTTTTTTACCATTTTACCTAAGCCATTGCAACCAACTAAAAAAACAGTTGTTCCAACAGCAAGACTTAAGTTTCGTAAAGTTTTATTATTCATCATTATATTAGTTATATTTAATTTGCGACAAAATTATAAAATAATTAGTTAAAGCCTAATAATTTTAACTATTAAATAAAAAATCCCACAATTATTGCGGGATTTTGTAAAGTATCAATTAAAAAAAATTATTTAGCTATCGCATTAACTCTTTTTGTCAATTTAGACTTTAAGTTAGATGCTTTATTTTTATGAATAACGCTTTTCTTAGCTAATTTATCTAATAATGCAACTACTTTTGGTAATAACTCAGCTGCTTCTTTTTGAGAAGTAGTACCACGTAATTTTTTTACCGCGTTACGAGTTGTTTTTGCATAATAACGATTTTGTAAACGTTTAGCGTTATTTGATCTGATTCTTTTTATTGCCGACTTATGATTTGCCATTCTATTTATGTATTAATTCTGTTTTTTAAATTGGTCTGCAAATATACACTATTTTTTATAATAACAAATGTTCATAACAAAAATTTTTGGAATATGGTCTTAAACTTAAATTTGCAATTCAAAATGAATTTAAAAAAAGTTTACATATTCTTCCTTTATCTATTTTCTGGGCTAGTTTTTTCTCAACAACGTGAAGAAATAATTAAAAATTTAGTACCAAACGGTAGTTTTGAAAATTACCGTAAAAAATCTGGTAATATTAAGCAGGCTATTCCTTGGCAGCAAATTGCTAGTGTGGACTTTTATCAGGAGCCAATCAGTAATGATACGACATCAAATAGAGGAGCTAAAATGGGAAGTTGTTATGCAGGACTTCGTTTTCAGAAAAAATATAAGGAATTTTTACAGGTAAAATTGGCAGAACCTTTGCATAGAGGAACTACATATAATTATGAAATGCACGTTCGTTTGGCATTTTGGAGTAATGCAATTTTAAAATCATTTGGCGCATTATTTACTAAAATGGGTTATAAGAATAAAAATGATGCTGTTAAATCAGCTATAGTTGATTCTGTTTGTAAAAAAGGTGGTTTTATTAATGGATATCAATGGTTTAAAATTTCAGGAAAGTATATTGCAGATGGCGGAGAAAAATATCTCACCATTGGAAATTTTTCACTGAATGTTAAAAAGGACATGATTCGATTAAATAAATTTAAGTTTGGATTTAAAGAAGCTTATTATTTTATTGATGGCATTTCGTTAACAAAAGCAAAAGAAGAGGTTGAAAAGGTTAAGGTTGAAATTGTTGGGTCGTTTAATATCGATACTCAAGACTCTGTTTTAGTTGTAAAAAAGGATGTTAAAGTAGGGGAAAAAATTGCTTTGAAAAATATTTTCTTTGAAAACGATAGATATTATTTATTGCCAGAATCTTTCAGTGAATTAAATAAATTAGCACAATATCTTTTAAGAAATCCCAAAATGGAGGTTCAAATTAATGGGCATTCAGATAATAAAGGATCTAAAATTAAAAATCAAAAAATATCAGAACAACGAGCTCGCGAAGTATTTGAGTATTTAATAAAAAAAGGTGTTCAAAATAAAATGTACTTCAAAGGTTACGGAAGTTCTATGCCAATTGCCAGTAATGATAATGATTTTGATAGAGCAAAAAATAGAAGAGTAGAGTTTGAGATCATTAAAAATTAATATTCGTAAACAAAAAATTATACAAATATAAAAATGGTCTTTATGAATTAAATTTTATGCTTCAACTCAAAAAACATAGTATAAAAGTTTGCATAGATATATTACAAGATAAAATTCAATCGCTGGGTTTAATTATGCAGGAAGTTACAACTTCAGCAAATAACGAAACAAAAAGTTCAGCCGGTGATAAGCACGAAACATCAAGGGCTATGATGCAATTGGAGCAAGAAAAATTGAGTAAACAAATTGCAGAATTAGCAGAACAAAAAAAGGAATTTGATAAAATTGACTTTAGTAAGACTTACAAAAATATAAATCAAGGTAGTTTAGTGGAAACTAATAAGGGTTATTTTTTAATTGCAAGTTCAATAGGGAGAATTATAGTTGATGATAACCCCATTTTTGTTATTTCTAGCAAATCTCCTTTAGCCATAGCTTTTAATGGCATTAAACAAAACGAAATTATTTTATTTAATGGTGTAGAATATATTGTTTTTAATGTATGTTAGTATTTACTTAAGATATATATTTAAGCTACTTAATGAAAAATAATATCAATCTTTAGATGTAAATTTCAACATTTTTTTCTTCTAATATTTTCTTCATATTAATTAATGCATAACGCATTCTACCTAAAGAAGTATTGATAGAAACATTTGTAACTTCAGCAATCTCCTTAAAACTCATATCATAATATATTCTCATAATCA
>CANHPI010000132.1 GCA_947462425.1 Bacteroidota bacterium | reverse complement strand
TGAAAACTAATTATTGGAATTGACCTTGAAGGATTCCAAGGATAATACATTAGATTACCTGCAACTGGCGCAATAGCGGCGAATCGATTTGTTAATTGGTTCGCAAGTCGATAACATAGTAATGCACCATTTGAAAAACCTGTTGCATAAACTCTTGTTGTATCAATAGGTCTGTTTGCAAATAAATTATTTAGTAAAGAATTTACAAATCCTACATCGTCAATATTTTGTGTTGTTGATGGGGCACAACAACCACCCGCGTTCCAAGTTCTATTTCCTGCAATTTTTACTCCTTCGGGATAAACAACAATAAAACCTGCTGTATCTGATTTTTGCGATAAACGAGATTGATATTGAATGGATTGATAACCTAATAAACCGCCACCGTGAAATGCTAAAACTAACGGGTAGTTGTTCGAGGTATTATATCCTGTTGGGAGATGAGTTAAAAAAGTTCTCCAACGACCACCAACATAAATACTATCAAAAATATTTGTTTGAGCAAAAGCCAAATTGGATAGTAAAATCAACAAAATGAATTGTAGTAATATTTTTTTCATGTCTTTTTATTTTTTTAGACTAATTTTTCGTTAGATGGTTTAATTCGTCTTTTAGGGTTGAACATAACTCATTAATAAAAAGCTATATATTTCTTTAGTTTAGTAATACTTTTATAGCAACTATTTTAATACACCAACTTCAAAAAAAGTTACTTTTTTAAATTATTGGTTGTCGACAATAAAAAAATAGCGAGCTAATGTGTCTCGCTATTTTAGTAATCATAAATAAAAAAAATTATTCTAATGTAATATAAATGGATAAGTGATCGCTGTATCCATTATAGTATTTTTCGCCACTATAGGTTCTGTTTGGTTTTTCTTCTCCTGTTTTAGTGTTTTTAAACATCACAAAATCTTTACGTAAAATGTGGGCATTTTTAGGATTAAACTTATATCCTTTTTTTGCGCCTATAAAGGCTTGAGAAACCATAATCTGATCAAGTACGCGCCACTCTTTATCATAATAATGAGTGCCTTGTTTTGCCGCATCTAATGTTTTAAATGCGTTGTATAAATCGCCTTTATCTTTTGGGTTATCAGTGGCCTTTAATGTATTTAAAATACTATTATTATCAGGATGATCATTAAAATCTCCCATAACAATTACCTTTGATTTTGGATTCTTTTTCTGTAGTTCATTTATTTTATTTCGTACTTGTTCGGCGGCAAAAATACGACGAGGTTCACTTTCTTTTTCTCCTTCGCGACGGCTTGGCCAGTGATTTACAAAAACATAAATAACATCGCCATTAGTTGCTTTTAAGGTTGCAAATAAAACATTTCGTGTTTTATAATCACCTAATGCCGAATTTGTGGCATTTAATTCTTTAAAATCAACTAAAGTAAACACAGCTTTATCATATAGTAAACCAACATCAATACTTCTTTCATCAGGACTATCTGTTGAAATAACACCATACGATTTGGTTTTGAATTGTGATTTAGACACTAATTCTTCCAAAACCTCTTTATTTTCAATCTCAACCAAACCAACCAACTCTGGCAAACCATCGCCAGCTACTGTTGAATCTAACACTTGGGCAACTTTAGTTAATTTATTCATAAAACGGGTTTCATCCCATTTTAAAGGAGATTCTGGCAAGAACTCATCATCCTTTTTATTTGGATCGTCCTTTGTGTCAAAAAAGTTTTCGCAGTTATAAAACGCCACAGTAATTGGAGATTTTGATTGAGCAAAACTTGCTGTTAAGCTTAGTATTAAGAACCCAGAAGAAATAAATTTACGCATATAACAAATGTAGCTAAAAATACATTTAATTAGTAAGATATATCATTTGAAAAATTAAGAGACTGTTTAAATTTGCTCAATAAATTTTTTTATAATCTGTTTTATAATCGAAAGGAGTCGAATTTTGAAGAGATTGTTAGTTATATTCTCAAAAAGTTTAACGAATTTGCAGCCATAAAGTAGCCATCGAAATTATTAGCTAAATTTAAACAAACATATATTTTTATTATTCTTAATTTTTTAAAAATGAAAAAACGATTCACTCTAAAAAACATTTCTATTGCATTAATTTTTATTTTATTAATGGTTCAATCTATTCGTATTGATAAAACCGTAGAGCCAGTAAATCCTGCTACTGATTTAATTTCTTTAACAAGTGCAAATACAGAGGTGTCTGAGCTACTAAAAACTGCTTGTTATGATTGCCATTCCAACCAGCCAACTTATCCTTGGTATACTAATATTGCTCCTGTTTCTTGGTGGATTAAACATCACATCAATGAAGGAAGTAGTCATTTAAATTTTTCGCTTTGGGGCACTTATTCTGACAAACGTAAAAATCATAAATTAGAAGAGTGCATTGAAATGATTGAAGAAGGAGAGATGCCAATGACTTCTTATACATTAATACACAAAGAAGCTAAACTTACGGATGCTCAAAAGATGCAGTTAGTTGATTTTTTTAAAGCATTAAAAAATGCTACACCTCAGTTAGAGGAAGAGTAGCATTAATATGGTTTTTTTCAAATAAAAGTTACACTATAATGTGTAACGGGATATTTATAAGTGCTTTATTATTTAGCTGGAATATTTATAAACTCATTTGTTTTCATAATCAAATCCATAAATAAAATTTTAGGATTTGCATTTCTTTCTACATGATAAAAAGCAGAATTAAATTCTTCTAACAATCTTTCATAGTTGCGCTGATTAATAAAGCGAGCAAACTTTGCAATAAAATCTTTTTCTTCCCCCGAATGTCTAACTAATTCAACGCTCCCAAAATTAAACATTAAGCAATCCCTAAAAATTTCTAATCCGTATTGCAAAAATTGTTTTTGTTTTTCCCTTCCAATGCGCGAATTTTCATCTACCCAGCCTACTGCTTTTATAGCGTCAAACTTTAATGAAATTAACATAAAATTTCTAAAGTTTTGAAGGTAAGCTGTACCTATATCTAGATGTTGTACTAATAATTGTGCTTCTCTAAAACTTCCATCACATAGCATCGCAGCTTGTTTAGCTGCTTGTGGCGCGCAATCAAACTGATCTATTAATCCTTTAGCAACATCTTCTGTATTTAATTTATAAAACTGAATTTGCTGAACGCGCGAAATAATAGTTGCTAATAATTGCTCGGGATGGTTACAAATTAATAAAAACAAAGTTTGTTCAGGAGGCTCTTCTAAAATTTTTAAAAGTTTATTAGCTGAAGAAGCATTCATTTTCTCTGGTTGCCAAATTACCATTATTTTATAGCCACCTTCGTAGCTTGTGTAAGATAATTTTTTTAAAATATCACTGGCTTCATCTGTTGGAATTGTCGGTTGTTTGTTTTCGGCGTCAATACTGTTAAACCAATCTTTTAAGGATAGGTAAGGGTTTTCTATAAACTGTTCTCTAAATTCTTTTACTAAATCATCCGACTTTGCAATTCCTTTTTCTTTATTTAAAAATATTGGAAACACTAAATGTAAATCAGGATGAATTAATTTACTTACTTTTAAACAAGACGAGCAAGTACCGCAAGAATCATTTTCTTGCTTATTTTGACAAAATAAGTACTGAACAAATGCAAATGCTGCCGGTAAATTCCCACTTCCTTCTAGTCCATTAAACATTAAAGCATGCGGCACTCGCCCATCATGTAGCATGTTTAATAATTTCTTTTTAACTGGCAGCTGTCCTACTATGTTTTTAAAAAGCATAGGCTAATTTACGTATTATATAACAAATGTATCATAAATCGAAAAGGATGTTTAATTTTGTTTTATGCACATTGGTTTATTTTTTGGTTCGTTTAATCCTATTCATGTTGGACACATGGTTTTGGCAAATTACATGACGGCTTTTACAGATTTAGAGCAGGTATGGTTTGTAGTGTCGCCTCATAACCCACTAAAACAGAAATCATCTTTATTAAACCAAAACCAACGCTTACACATGGTAAACTTGGCTATTGGGGATAGTGATATTTTAAAAAGCAGTAATATTGAGTTTGGTTTAACACAACCATCGTATACTATTAACACGTTAGCTCATTTAAAAGAAAAATATCCGAAACATCGTTTTTCACTGATTATGGGAGAAGATAATTTGGAATCCTTTACAAAGTGGAAAAACTACGAAGAAATATTAAAAAATTATCTTATATACGTTTATCCAAGGCCTAATTGTAATTCGGGAGATTTAAAAAGTCACAAAAACATTATCATGACCGAAGCTCCTTTAATGGATATTTCCTCGACAATGATTCGGCAGGCAATAAAAGACAAAAAAAACATTAAATTCTTTGTTCCTCAGCCCGTTTGGGAATATCTTGACGAGATGAGTTTTTATAAAAAGTAAGCATTTATTACTCTAAGCTTTAAACTACTCACTCGTAAAATTAGTCATGTCTCTTCTGTCTTTTTTTGTAGGCCTTCCAGTACCTCTATTGCGCTGCATGTTTGGCATAAAAAATGCGGAATCCATTTGAGTTATTTTTTCAATTGGGGGTGAATGATCAATATAATTTTCTTTAGCAATTTCGTAGCTTTGGCGTTTATCCATTAAGCCAGAGACTTCAATTATTTTTTTTACTCCTTGTGGAAAAGATAACGTATAACGTTCTCCAATTTTAACTATGTGCGAAGCTTTTACCAATTCATCACTTAGTTTCACTTTGTTGCTTTTTATAGCATCACTAGCTAAGGATCGGGATTTATACATCCTAATTGCCCACAAATAACTATCTAGTCTAATGTTTTTGTCCATTATATTTTGTAAGATAAAGATAATAAATGTTTTGTCTTTTTATGGAAGCTCAGAGAATATAAAAACAAAAACCCCCCGTTAAATAAACGAGGGGTTTTAAAGCTTGAGACACAAAATTACTTTTTATATACCATCACATTAAATACAAAAGGTTGAATTTTTTTAATTTGTTCGCTACGCTTTAAACCGCGCAAATTTGATTTTTTGGTAACCAATGCTAACTCTTTTTTTAAGGTATCGTTTTCCAACTTGTCAATTGTTTGTTTAATAAAATTAGATTTAATAGCAAAACCAGTACCTTCTGCAGAACTTTGTTTTCCACGAATAACGCCAATAATATTACCTTGTTCATCCATCAACGGACCACCGCTATTTCCTGGGTTAACAGGAATAGATATTTGGTACATGGTAGTGTCGTTGTTAAATCCTGTCATCGCGCTTAAAGCGCCCTCGCCATAAACGGCATCTCTGCGCGGATAACCTAAAGTAAAAATCTTATCTCCAATTTCTGATGAGTTATCCTTAAAAGAAAAAGGGAAAGCAATGTTTTTAATGGCATCAATATCATCAATTTTATAAATGGCAATATCTAATGATGGTTCGCTTGCAACTAATTTTGCCGATGCTCTATCTAAAATGCTATTTGTAACAAATACAGAATCTGCATTTTTTACCATGTGAAAGCTTGTAATGAAATATCCTCTATTATTTAATGCAAATCCAGTCCCTTCAATATTAGCGGGCGCATACTTTTTAATTCGCTTGCTCGTTGCCCCTGTAATCCCTTCAATAATGGCATCTTGGGAATATTTTAATTCAGTAACATCACGTTTTAAATCAGTAATGTCGTTGCTTTGTTGTTTTAATAAATAACCACCAGTACTTAAAACAGTTATTGTACCGATAACTGCAATAACAGCTACTGATGCTGCAACAGCAAATGTTTTACCGTGTTTTTTGATAAAATTTTCTTCTTTAATAGAAATAATTTTAGCATCACTACCAAATTGCTGTTTATGAATAGTAGAAAGAATTTGTTTTAAATGCGCGCGTTGTTCTTGCTGATTAATCGCTTCAATGAGTGTTTTATGTTTTTCGAAAGCGTTTGCAAATTCTAAGTCCGTTTTAATACGGTTTTCAAAATTCATTTTTTCTTCAGAAGATAATTCCCAAAAAATGTATTTGTCAAATAAATCTGTTACTCTCATGTCTCTCTCAATTTATATTCTTTGCTTTACTTGTCTTCAAAAAAATAACGTTTTAAACGTTGTAAACATTTATACTTTTGTGTTTTAGCATTATCAGAATTTGTATATCCAAATTTTTCAGATATATCATCCATGCTTAATTTATAAACATAAAAGTCTTTTAATAGTGTGTTGCAAGGTTCACCTAGGTTTTCCATGCAGGCATTCATTTTTTCAATATCCGATTCTTTTTTAAGATGATCTGTTATTTCATCTGTTACATCAATCACCTCTGCTTCTTCGTCTTCTTTAAATCGGGTTACCTGTCCTTTACTTCTTAATTGTTTTAACCAAAGCCGTTTAGCGATTGAAAAAATAAATGTTTGTAATTGACAGTTTAATTGAAATGTTGGCTTTTGAACGTTTTCATATAAAACAATAATTGTTTCCTGATAAATGTCTGCGGCAGCCTCACTATTACCACTATTGTTTACAACATATTTAAGAACGAGATTATAGTACTTTTTGTATAAAGTGCGTAACACAGCATCGTTATTATGCTTGAGCCCTTCAATAAATTCAAGGTCTGTGTACGCTACTTTAGCCATAAAGCCACTGTTTAGGTTAATACTTAAATAAGCGAAAGGTAACCCAGAAACTTACTTTTTTTTGTTAATTTATTGTATATCAAAAGAATAAAAACTTAAAACTAGGTGTTCATTAAGGCTTCAATTTCATCTGCTTCCAATGGAATATTCTTCATTAAATCATCATTTCCAGTTGAGGTAATGATAATGTTATTTTCTAAACGAATGCCTAAATTTTCTTCAGGGATATAAATGCCGGGTTCAACTGTAAAGGCCATTCCTGCTTGCATGGGTTCTGCAAAATAACCAACATCATGTACATCTAATCCAATAAAATGTGATGTGCCATGCATGAAATATTTTTTATACGCTGGCCATGCAGGATTTTGATTTTTTACGTCATCTGATTTTATTAAACCTAATTGTAATAATTCTTGTGTCATTAAATCGCCAACAGCAAGGTTATATTTTTCAAACGTATTTCCAATTTTAAGCATGTTGGTTGCGCCTTTCATAACTCTTAAAACAGCATCGTATACTTCGCGTTGGCGTTTTGAAAATTTCCCATTTGCAGGAATTGCACGTGTCATATCACTTGCGTAGTTAGCATATTCAGCCGCTACATCTAATAAAATAACATCGCCGTCTTTGCAAGGTTTATTATTTTCTACATAATGTAAAACGCATGCATTTCCGCCGCTCGCAATAATTGGCCCATAGGCAAAACCTCGACTTCTGTTACGAATAAATTC
>CANHPI010000131.1 GCA_947462425.1 Bacteroidota bacterium | reverse complement strand
ATACCAAACGAACATTGCTCAGATGTACATTCAAAATTAGTTATTTTATCTTCAGGTAATAAGTGTTTAAAATTATTGAAATCACCCATAAAATCAAACAAACTATCGGTAGTTGATTGCACGGAATGAATTTCGCTTAGTATACTAAAGTGTGCCAAAATAAAATATTATTATTGTTTCCAAGTTGAGGGACTTTCTCTCCATTCTTTAAGAGATACTAAATCATTTTCAGAAATGTATTTATGTTTTAATGCTACTTCAATTAATGTAGTATAATCACATAAAGCTGTTGTAGGACATTTTGCGTTTTTTAAATTTTCTTTGGCAGTATCAAACCCATAAGTGAAAATAGCAACCATGCCTTTTACTTTGCAACCATGATCACGCAATGCGTCAATTGCTTTAATACTGCTTCCGCCTGTCGAAATTAAATCTTCAATAACAACAATAGTTTGTCCTTCTTCAACAACACCTTCCACCATATTTGTCATACCGTGTTTTTTTGCTTCACTGCGAACATATACAAAAGGTAAGCCCATATCTTGAGCAATTAATGCGCCTTGAGCAATACCGCCAGTTGCAACACCTGCAATAACATCAGGTTTTCCAAATTGCTCATTTATTACATTAACGTATTGCTGACGAATGTAAGTTCTGATTTGTGGATAAGATAAAGTTTTTCTGTTATCGCAATAGATTGGTGATTTCCATCCAGATGCCCATGTAAAAGGCTGTTCAGGTTGAAGTTTAATCGCTTTGATTTGTAATAAAAATTCGGCAACTTTATGCGCGGCATCAAATGGTGTCATTGTCATAGGAAAACAAAAATAACATGATTAACCAATCGAAATACATCAATTTATGAACATCACGATATATTATTTGTCGAAAAAAATCATTCTTCAACAAAAAAATCAAAGTACGGAAAATCAATCATTTATAAATTTAGATATTTTAAAAAAACGTGAAATTGTTTATGAATTTATGAAATTTGCTAATGATACTAACATTACTTTATTAACTCTTGTAACAGAAAATTTAGAAAATGGCTTAGAAAAATTTAGAAAAGCTTTTAAGTATATTTTTGCAGCAGGTGGCTTAATTGAAAAAGATAATAAATATTTATTTATTTATAGATTAAAACATTGGGATTTGCCGAAGGGTAAATTAGATATGGGCGAAGGACCAGAAGAAGCGGCTATAAGAGAATGTGAGGAAGAATGCGGAATTTCAAAATTAACCATTACAAGAACATTAGAACCAACCTATCACATTTATGAGCATAAAGATTGGTATGCCTTAAAAAAAACATTTTGGTATACTATGACAACAAGGCATGAAGATTTATTAGTACCGCAACTAGAGGAAAATATTGAGAAAGTAGAGTTTTTTACTAAATCTCAAATTAAGGAAATGGTTATTTGTAACTCTTATCCAGCAATTTTAGATGTAATTAGTCATTTGTTTTTAGAGACTGTTTAAAATATGCATTCAATATTTAATTTAAATTATTGTTACAATTAGTTATTTAGTAGATCAATCTTTACGTTATTAGTTTCAATCTAAAAAGTAATTTTTGATAAGTTATTTGCTGAATATCTTGCATACCAATTCACTCAAAATATTTTTAGTTAGAAATGTAAGATTACATTATTTTATCTTTTAATACTGCAAATGTGTATCTTTGATTTTGTGAAAATTACTCATACTTGTTGCCATTTTTTTAATAGGTAGATATGATATTTTTTACATTTTTTTTAACACAATTTATTGTTTTAATAAATAAATTAACTATTTAACTCTTTCAAAACTTGCAATTAAAACTTTAATCTAAGATGCTTGTAGTAAATAAAATAAAAGAAATAAAAAAGTTACTTTCTATTAAAAAGCTAAATGGTAATACTATTGGCTTTGTTCCTACTATGGGGGCTTTACATCAGGGTCATATTTCTTTGATTGAATTTTCAAAAAAGCAAACGGATATTACGGTTTGCTCTATTTTTGTTAATCCAACACAATTTAATAATACAGCTGACTTAACACTTTACCCTCGAACACCAGAGGCTGATATTAAACTTTTAGAAACTGCAGGTTGTGATATTTTATATATGCCCGACGTTCATGATATTTATCCTGAAAATGATACAAGAAAATTTGATTTTGGTTATTTAGATTCTATTCTCGAAGCAGCTCATCGACCTGGACATTTTAATGGCGTAGGTCAAGTAGTGAGTATTTTGTTTGAGGGTATAATACCTGACAAAGCATATTTTGGAAGCAAAGATTACCAACAGGTAATGGTTGTAAAGGATTTAGTTAGGCAATTAAAATTAGACATTGAAATCATAGCCTGCCCTATTTTAAGGGAATCAGATAATTTAGCGATGAGTTCAAGGAATACGCGTTTAACAGCTGAAGAACGTCAGATTTCAGCATTTATCCCAGTATGGATGCAAGAAGCCATAACTGTTTTAAATGACAAAGGAATTGAAGTTGCAAAAGAATTTGTGCGTAAGCAAGTTTCTAATGTTTCGATTATGAAATTAGACTATTACGAGGTTTGTGATGCTGACACTTTAGAACCTATTAAAGATATAAAATCAAATCAAAAAGTTATAACTTTAATTGCAGTATTTGTTGGTAACATTAGATTAATTGATAATTGGATGATAGAATAATATTAAGTAAAATATTAAATTTGAAACTTTATAAAACCTAAAACTTTCTAAACTTATGTCAAATATAAAACCCGAAGATTTTTTTAAAACGATTATTTCCCATTGCAAAGAATATGGATTTATTTTTCAAAGTAGTGAAATTTATGATGGATTAAGTGCTGTTTATGATTATGGACAAATGGGTGTTGAATTAAAGAAAAACATACGCGACTATTGGTGGAAAGCCATGGTGCAAATGAATGAAAATATTGTAGGAATTGATTCTGCTATATTTATGCACCCAACTACTTGGAAAGCCAGTGGACACGTTGATGCATTTAACGACCCATTAATAGATAATAAAGATTCTAAGAAACGTTACCGTGCCGATGTACTAATTGAAGAACATGTTGCTAAAATTGAAGATAAGATTAACAAGGAAGTTGAAAAAGCGGCAAAGCGTTTTGAAAATTTTGATGCCGAAATGTTTAAATCCACAAATGGACGTGTAAAAGAATATCAAGATAAAATAGATGCCATTAACGACCGTTTTAAGACAGCATTAAATGCCAATAATTTAGAAGAAGTTAAACAACTAATTATTGATTTAGAAATAGTTTGTCCAGTTAGCGGTACTAAAAACTGGACTGATGTTCGTCAGTTTAACTTAATGTTCAACACATCTACTGGCGCAGTAACTGACGAAACAAATATAATTTATTTACGTCCCGAAACAGCTCAGGGCATTTTTGTTAATTACTTAAACGTTCAAAAAACTGGACGTATGAAGTTACCTTTCGGTATTGCACAAACAGGTAAAGCTTTTCGTAATGAGATAGTAGCTCGACAGTTTATTTTTCGTATGCGTGAATTTGAACAAATGGAAATGCAATACTTTATTAAGCCGGGTACAGAAATGGAATGGTATGACTATTGGAAAAAAGCTCGCTTAAACTGGCATCTGGCTTTAGGTTTAGGTCCTGAGAAATACCGTTTTCATGATCATTTAAAATTAGCACATTATGCAAATGCAGCTTGTGATATTGAACATCATTTTCCTTTTGGTTTTAAAGAGTTAGAAGGAATTCATTCTCGTACTGATTTTGATTTGAAGCAACATCAAGAATATTCAGGAAAAAAACTTCAGTATTTTGATTCAGAAACTAATGAAAGCTATGTGCCTTATGTATTAGAAACATCTGTTGGTTTAGATCGTTTATTTTTAGCAATATTATCCTCTTCATTGAAAGAAGAATCATTAGAAGGTGGAGATACAAGAACCGTATTGAATTTACCTCCAGCATTAGCGCCTTATAAAGCAGCTATTTTTCCATTAGTAAAAAAAGATGGTTTGCCAGAGTTAGCTGAAAGTATTATGAAAGATTTGAAGTTTGACTTTATGTTAGCTTATGATGAAAAAGATACAGTTGGTAAACGTTATAGAAGGCAAGATGCTATTGGTACTCCTTTTTGTATTACGGTTGATCATCAAAGTTTAGAAGATAAAACAGTAACTATTCGTTATCGTGACACCATGAAACAAGATCGACTTTCAATTAAAGACTTACATGCTTTTTTAACGGAAAAAACAAGCATTAATAATATGTTGAAGGCATTTTAAGAGTTTTGTTTTACTTTAATAATAGTTGAATATAAAGAGATTTACAATAAAATCTGTTTATACTATTTAATAAAGTTTTAACTATTAATAGACAAGGAAGATGTAAATAATAATAATATAATAAATACTAAGATTCGGTTACGCAATTAAAGAATCTATTTTAATTTTTCATTATTTTTATGCCTTTCAGAATCTCTATTTGTTTTTTTATTGATATTCTTTTTAAAGGCTTCTTGCAAATCTATACCAGTTTGGTTAGCAAGACATATTAATACAAATAATACATCTGCTAGTTCATCACCTAAATCTTTATTTTTATCTGATTCTTTTTCGCTTTGCTCTCCATAGCGTCTGGCAATAATTCGAGCCACCTCACCAACTTCTTCTGTCAAAATAGCCATATTAGTTATTTCACTAAAGTAACGAACACCATATTCTTTTATCCATTTATCTACTTGCTCTTGTGCTTGTTGTAATGTCATTATTTAATAATTAAAAATGATTAATGTTTTACTTTTACTATGTCTAAATATAAACAATGAAATTAGAATATTTGGATATGCTAACAAAGTAAATGATGCTGCAATTTTATTCCTTGTAATATTTTTTAGCTCTTCTATTTTTGTCGAATATAGAACATTCAATTTCAATAATTTCTGTTATGATGTCTAAAAGTTTTATTAGTATTATCATTTAAGAACTTTTTTTTAATTTAACTCATAACTGCCCTATAAGGATTTTACAATAATTTTTATTATTTTATCAGTCTCTTGAACTATCTTGCATCTATCATCCATGCGGTGACCAACAACCCAAATAATTTGATCCTTGCTTTCTAAAATCCAAGTGGCTTCTTTTTCAAAAAGTGATAATTTTTGATCTTTATAAAAGTCACTTAATTTCTTAAAACCATTTAATCCAAGCGGCTTAAACTTATCGCCTATTTTCCATTTACGAAGTGTTAAAGGAAATAAATGCTCGGTGTAAGCAATCGTTATTTCGTTTTTATTTTTAGAAAATTCTTTTTGTTTTGTTTCTTCAAAACTTAATTTAATTGGCAAATGTGCAATATCGCTCATTGAATTAATCACGAATTCTTTTACTAAATTATTTTTTTCAATAGGTTGAACAATAATGTATTTTCTATCAACAACTAATTGGTGTGTTGCCGAAGAAAATTGTTTTCCAATGTTATTATTAGAAATTAAAACTTCACACAATTGTTGTATCTGACTGTTTTTAAAGTTTTTAAGTTGTAGCCAATCAAATAGTAATGTTTCTTTTTGAGGTTCGTTAAGCAATAAATTAATGTTAATCTGTAACTGATTATTTACATCTTTACACATTTCCTTAAATTTTAAATCAGCAAATTGTTTTACAATTTCTGCAGACTGTTGAAAGAAATGAATGGAGGTTGCAAAAGTTTCTTCTAAGGCAGGATTTAGTTTTTTTAATTCAGGAATAATTTGGTGACGAATAAAATTACGTTTATATTTTATTTCCTGATTGCTACTATCTTCTCTGTAAGCTAAATTATTTTTTAAAGCGTATTGTCTAATATCATCTTTAGTGGCAAATAAAAGCGGTCGTATAATGTTGTTTTGTTTTTGAGGAATACCCTGCAAACCTTTAATTCCGGTTCCTCTAACTAAATTTACAAATAGCGTTTCTACATTATCATTAGCATGATGAGCTGTTAAAATTGAAGAGTATTTATATTTTTCAATCAGTTGTTTAAACCAATTATAACGCATTTCGCGTGCTGCCATTTGTATTGACAGATGTTGTTTTAAAGCATAATCTTTCGTATCAAAATAGATAATATGAAATGGAACATTGATTGATTCTGCAAAGTTTTTACAAAATGCAGTATCATCATTTGCCTCGTTACCTCTTAACTGAAAATTACAGTGTGCCAATGCAATGTTATAACCACTTTTGTACAGTAAATCAGCTAAAACTACCGAATCAATGCCACCGCTAAATGCAACCAATAGTTTTTCGGTTTTATCAAAGAGTGTATTTTTAGAGATATTGAATTCAAATGGTTTATGCACATTTCAAATTTACATTTATTATGGCAAATGAAAAATTGATAGATGAAAAAGGTTTTAAATACAAGTTAAACTTTAATTATTTTTTGCACTTTTAGCGGGAGCCGAATTGGGCTGTCGCAACTCCCGATAGGAGCTATCGGGACTTTGCAAGAGGAAGGCAAAAGGATTTCTCGCTTGCATCCCTAGTGTGGTAATTATATAGGATTAGAAGTGTAAATTTAAAATTTAAAGCAAAACTGGCGTGAAGGATTGAAGGGGAAATCCTTTTACGAAACGCAGTGAAGTAAAAGATTGGAACGGAAAGCCTGACGGCGCTGCCTTTTTTGCGCCGCACGCGCCAATAACCTTAATTCAGATTGAAAATTTTAAGTGGAAAACCGTTGAAAAGTATAAGAAATTTAAAGTTTATTTATAAAAGAAAAGGATAAATTAGTGCTTTAAAATTGATAAAAAATTAATAGTATAAAATATGAGTTCTCAAAAAAATATAACAGTAGTAGGAGCAGGTCTAGTTGGATCTTTAGTTTCGATTTATTTAGCAAAACGCGGATATAAAGTTGATGTTTATGAACGTAGACCTGATATGCGTAAAGCAGATTACATTGCTGGACGGTCAATTAACTTAGCTTTAAGTGATAGAGGTTGGAGAGGTTTAGAAGGTGTTGGTATAGCTGATGAAATTAAAAAAATTGCTATTCCTATGTATGGTCGCGCTATTCATATGAAAGATGGTTCATCAACTTACCAAGCTTATGGTAAAGATAATCAAGCTATTTATTCAGTATCACGTGGCGGTATCAACATGCGTCTGATGGATTTAGCAGAACAACAACCAAATGTAACATTACATTTTGAGGAACGTTGCGATAAGTTAGATAGAAAATCAAACGAGTTATCATTTTATAATACAAACACTAATAAATCAACAAATATAAAAAGCGATATTATTTTAGGTTCAGATGGAGCATTTAGTGCGGTTCGT
>CANHPI010000130.1 GCA_947462425.1 Bacteroidota bacterium | reverse complement strand
TTGTTTTATTGGATGATTACGATATTATGGCATCAGTAAAGGTTTGGGCAAATGATAAAGATTTAATTTTATCATTACTTTGTAAAAACCTAATTGATAGAAATTTATATAAAATTGAACTTCAAAATAAAAACTTTACTCAATCATATCAAAATCAAATGCTTGAAAAAGTAATGAAAAAATATAAGCTTACTAAAAAAGAAGCTGGTTATTTTGTGTTTTCAGAAAGCGTAAATAATAGCGCCTACAATTCATCTCATTTTCAGATACATATTTTGCAAAAAAATGGAGAATTAATTGATGTAGCTAAAGCTTCTGATCAACTTAATATTAAAATGTTAAGTAAAAAAGTTACTAAATATTTTATTTGCTACCCTAAAGAAATCTAAAAAAAATTATAATAAAAAAAGCTAAATTTTCATTTAGCTTTTTTATTAACCTGGCATCCTGTTAACCTGTTTCTCTAAACTTTTAAGTTGAGAAATAATTTCTTCGTTTTTTGGTTTTAAATCTTTAGCCTTTTTAAAATATTGTTTCGACATTTTATATTGCATTCTTTGACCTTCAATGGAGCATAATTGCAAATAAGCCGCTGCTAAGCTTTCTTTATCTGGAATTCCTGCTTTGACTGCTTCCATTAAATGTAATCGAGCTTGTTTAGTATTTCCTTTTTTAAGTTCAATAAACCCTAATTGCATTAAATTAGATCCTTCCATATCACCCGTAATTTTAGATTTTATTTTTAAGCTTTTTCTAATATTTGCTTCTGCTTTATCTAAATCATTAGTTGCCATGGATAAATTACTTTGCAGCATATAATAACCCGAACGAATAGGTTTAAATAATAATCTTGGAAACTTAATTTTATTTAAGTAAAGTTGTGCTTTTTCAACATCTCCATCAGTAACAGCTTCTTGAACAATTCTCATAGTTCCCATCATAAAATATAACACTAAAGATATAATTGCAAATGAATAACACAACCATGCAGTTACTAAATCAAGATAAATATGAGACAAAACTCCCAATACAATTAAAACAACAATAATTTGTAATCTGTAAAGGATATAAAAACGCAAAAACTTCATAGTTTTAGAATTAAAAAAATTTAAGAAAGACTATAATTATTTATTATAGAGGCTCAAAGATAATTATTTTTTTATTGATTATTAGATTAGTTTATTTAACCATAATTAAAATATCCAAAAAAAAACGTCCTTCTATAGTTAGAAGGACGTTTTAAAGAAACAATAATAATTATTATTATTCAATAATTAACTTTTTAGTAATTTTATTATTATCAATAACAAGCGTTATAAAATAAATACCGGCATTTAATTTACTTGAAGTATTAACTGTATATTTTGAGTTAACACCTGCTGCTGCATTTACCTGGTTTTGTTCAACAATTCTACCTGTAACATCATAAACTAAGATGTCAATTTTAGAATCTTTAGGAGATGTTAATTGAATAGTTGCAGATGAATTTGTTGGATTAGGATAAATTGATAAACCAAGTGAGTTTTCAAATTCATGAATCCCAACAGTTCCACTAATATTAATATTATCAATATATAAATTTTGAGACTGCCCGTTTTCTATGTCATTCATAAAATAAAATCTGAATTTCACATCTCTTTTGTTATCTACAAGCGAGCTAAAAAATCCATTGGCAACGGTCACATTTTTCCATTTTGGATTTGGATTTGTTGAGCTAGTTAAAGAACTCAATGGAATGTAAGGAGCATTAACTGTACCTCCAGTTGCAGCTACCATTGCTGTAATTGCAGGAATTGAAGGCATATTAGACCATGTTCCACCACAATCTAAACTATATTGAACACGGAAATCATCTGATGTAACGCCTGTTTTTCTTGCAAAAGAGTAATCAAATGAGAAAGAAATATTAGACGTATTTGTAAAATCAAAATTTGGAGTTTCCATAATATCAACATTTCCAGCAAAACCAGGGAAGAAACTTACATAATTTGCATTACCAAGAACTAATGAATGATAAGAATTACTTAGAGTTCCAGCTCCATAATTAGACATTTCCCATGAATGAGTATTATAATCAGCATTAACATTTACCCAACCAGCAGGCCACCACTGACCTGATTCAAAGTTTTCTGAATAAGGTAAAGATATTAAGCCTGCATTCCAATTTGTAGTAACATATGATTCTACTGTTTTAGTAGATGAACCATTACCATTTGAAGTAGTTAAGGAAACAGAATATGTACCTGGAGTTGAATAAGTAACAGATTGAGTTGCTAATGTAGATGTAGCAGGAGAACCACCTTCAAATACCCAAGAGTATGATGATGGAGTTGAATTATACGATGTACTGTTATATACTATAGATTGACCTGCACATGTTATTAATTTGTTAGAAGCAAAATCCGAAACTGGTCCACAAGGTGATACAGTTGTTGGATTACCATTAGCATCTAATATTCCTGTAAATTTTAAATTTAAAGTATCAACTAATAAATTTCTATTACCAATAGTTGAACTAGCAGATAATCTCATTTTATTTACTTGTCCTTCAGTAAACATTTTAGGACAAGAAGAGTAATCCATAATGTTTTCTATGTTAGGTCTAATATCATCACAGGATGGTATACCAATATTTAATGTATAATCTTCAATTTCTCCGCTGGTTGGTGTAAATAAAGCACTAGTTATTGGAGAATCACTTGTAATAACTCGCATTCTTGAAGGTCCTTTAAGTCCTGCAGGGATAACCGTACTTACTGAAAATGTTTGATTACCAAAAAATCCGGCACCTGAATTAAACAGTGTTTCATTGCCATCTAAAAAATCACCGTCTTTATTATAATCACAATAAACAGCAACATAATTAGCAACACTTGGTGATGCCGTGCTTTGAACAGAAAGAATATTGGTAGTTCCTGCAGTAAAATCATTTCCATAAACTAATGAAAAATCAGAATAACCGCCAGCTACTCCAGATGCAATAACATTTGATGAGTCGGTTGCTGTTGTTGGAACTGTTCCTGTAAGAGAACTAAGTGGTCTTTTAAAATAACCAGATAATGTATTTATTGTTGTTGAATTAGTCATAGTAGCACCTAATTTTACTCTAACAATATCTGATCCATCAGAAGGATTTGTAACTGAAGGTACAAAAGAATAATTTGCAGCTTTAGGGCAAATACTGAAAAAACCAGTAGTTTTTGGTGTATCACCAATATCGTCATTACTACATTCTGAACCAGGTTCATTTGTAGAACCAAAAGTATGACTTAAACCAAACCAATGACCAATTTCATGACTTAATGATCGCGCATCTAATCCTGATAAAAAATCATTTCGATATACGATTGCATCAGCAGGATCAACTGGAGATGTGCCCGGTAAATAAGTATATCCAACAATAATACCAATTGAAGAACCTATAATGTTTTTAACAATATAAATATTTAAATATTTTGCTGGACTCCAGTTACCCGCAGCATAAGTACTGTATTGATAATTGAATACATCTGATTGATCCCAATTTGTTTTTGGGTTAAAGTGATGAACTATTCCATTAGTACAGTTACCATTTGGATCTTTTTGAGCTAATGCAAAATGCATGTGAGAATTTTTATATAAAGGATCAAATAACGCGTCAATTGTATTTGTATCATTACCTTGTCTAGAAAAATCTCTATTAACCTGAGCTAAAGCATCAATACAAAGTTGATCATTAATATTTGAACCAGTACCAGGAGCTTCGCCTAAATGTAAAACATGAAAAACAACGGGCACAGTAAAAGTATAATCAGGAGCTAAAGAAGCTGTTTTTGCCGCTGAATTCATATTTTGCAAAAAAGCTTGATATTCAGCTGATGCTGCAGATTCTGCAGCATTTAATTTTGCAGCATATCCAGGAACAGTTTTAAGCAAAGTTTCACGAACTCCGTATGTGTTACATGGCTGAATATTTTGTGCGTTGATAGAAGCTACTAAGGATAAAAAAGCTGTAGCACTAAGTAAGATTTTTTTCATTTTTATATATTTTTATAAATTAAATAAATGGGGATTTATTCTTAACACAAACATAACTAATAATTTAATTAATCCAAAAATAATATTATAAAAAAATGGCTAATATTTAATTGTTAAATTATAGTTTAAAAAAATAACTTACGTTATTTTATTTCCTTCCAATCAATCAAATCTCTTATTACAACAGAGGCGCAAGTCATCCCAAAAACAGCCGGAATATATGAAATTGTTCCATATGCTGATTTTTTAAAATTTGTTCCATCAGTTTTCATAATTGATTTTTTATCAGGCAATTCCGTTGAAAATACTGCCTTTATACCATTTTTGATGCCTACTTCCTTTAATCTTTTTCTTAAATAATAAGCCATTGGGCAATGAACCGTTTTTGAGACATCTAGCACTTTTAACTGGGTTGGATCCATTTTTCCACCAGCGCCCATGCAAGATACAATTTGATGCCCTTGTTCTTTGGCTGTTTTTATTAAATGAACTTTTGGGGTAATGCTATCAATAGCATCAATCACGTAATCAAATTTTTGATGTAAAAGTAAAATCATTTTTTCAGGGTCTTGAAACTCTGAAATAACATTTAACTTAACGTATGGATTAATCTGTAACATGCGCTCTTCCATTAACTTAGCTTTTCCCATGCCATGTGTTGTAGCTAATGCTTGTAATTGGCGATTTCTGTTTGTAGGATCTACCACATCACCATCAACAATAGTTAACTCTCCAATTCCTGCTCTGCATAAAGCTTCTGCGGCATATGACCCTACTCCACCTAAACCAACAATTAAAACATGTGATTTTTGTAAAATATCTAAACCTTCGTCTCCCACTAAAAGGCGAGTACGTTGCATCCAATGTTTATCTTCCATCTTTTTTAAATAAGGTTGTGAAATTACTGTAAATTTTTTCTTTTAAGTCATCTTCTGATATTATAAATTTTTGTGACGCAATTTTATAAATATCTTCAATTAAAATGGTGTTTTTAGTATCTGTTTCTAAAAATAATTTATTTAGTGGAATCGACATAAAATCAAATTTTCTTTTTTTGAAAACATTATCTCCTAATGATAAATAAAAACCTTTTTCGATTAATTGTTCTGCTAATTGGTTAGATTTATTAAACCCGTGAATAATTAAAGGAATTTTATTTTGTAATGGCTCACATATTTTAATTATTTCGTCAAATGCTTTTACGCAATGAATAATTACAGGCTTTTGATATTTTAATGCTAAATCTAATTGAAATTTAAAAATAATTTTTTGAAACTCTAAATCTGCACCCTTTAATTTATCTAAACCACATTCACCAATCGCAATGCAATTTTGATGAGAAAGATAATTTTCAAATACTATTTTTGAAAACTCTAAATGGGCGTCCCAAGGATGAATACCTATTGAAAAGAAAGATTTTGTGTGTATATCTTTTTCAAAACCAAAACGGTTATTAAACAAAAACACACCATCCTCTTTCGATAAATGGTGTGTGTGGATATTGATATTTGGTATCATTATAGTACTGAAATTGTCAGTTACCCTTAATTTGATTTAGGGTCTAATGAGATGCTACTTCTCGACTGCGCTCGAAGTGACATAGTTCAGAATAACCTATAACTTCTTATTCTATTACTACAATGCTTGAGAAAAACCTTCTCTTATTTCATCTGCAACATATTTACCACCGTATAATTTATCTTTAATTTTAGAGAAGCATTCAATAGTGTATCTCACATCTTCAGAAGTATGCATTGCAGTTGGAATTAATCTTAAAATTATCATTCCTTTTGGAATAACAGGATAAACTACCATGGAGCAAAAAATACCAAAATTTTCACGTAAATCAATTACCATATTTGTAGCTTCTGGAATTGAACCGTTCATGTATACAGGAGTTACGGGTGTATTTGTAACTCCAATATTAAATCCTGCATCAACTAATCCCTTTTGTAATTCTGAAGCAATATCCCACAATTTAGTGCGGTACTCTGGATGTTTGTTTATTATTTCTAAGCGTTTTAATAATCCGTAAACCAAAGGCATAGGCAAAGATTTAGCAAATATTTGAGAACGCATGTTATATCTTAGGTAGGTTACAACTTGTTTAGTAGAACTAATGTAGCCGCCAATTAATGCAAATGATTTTGCAAAAGTTCCAAAATAAACATCAATTCCATCTTGACAACCTTGTTGCTCGCCTGTACCACCACCATTTGGACCTAACGTTCCAACTCCATGAGCATCATCAACAAATAAACGAAAAGTAAACTTCTTTTTTAACTCTACTATTTCCTTTAATTTTCCTTGATCGCCACGCATACCAAATACGCCTTCGGTAATTACTAATATACCACCACCGGTTTGATCGGCTAAGCGTTGGGCACGTACTAACTGTTTTTCACAATCTTCAACATCATTATGTTTAAATACGAAGCGCTTACCCATGTGCAAACGAACTCCATCTAAAATACAAGCGTGACTTTCTGCATCATAAACAATAACATCATGTCTATCCACCAAGGCATCAATAGCTGAAACCATTGCTTGATAGCCAAAATTACAAAGAATCGTATCTTCTTTTTTTGATAATTTAGATAAACCTTGTTCTAATTGCTCATGCAAATCAGAATTTCCACTCATCATGCGAGCTCCCATAGGCAAAGCTAATCCAAACTTGGTTGCACCTTCAATATCTGCTTGCCTAACTTCGGGGTGATTTGCTATTCCTAAATAATTATTTAAACTCCAGTTTAATAATTGCTTACCTCTAAAACCCATGTGTGGAGAAACATCACCTTCTAATTTTGGAAATGTAAAATAACCATGAGAGGCTTTTGAATGCTCCCCGATTGGCCCCATATTTTTTTCAATCTTTTCAAATATATCTTTCATGGTAATTGTTTATTTAGTTTTTTTCGAATTAATAAGTTGCGAAATTAATAAATTTATATGACTTTTTTTATTACTCTAAGCATGTGTGAATATTTTTTATTTTCTGAATGAAAAATCCCATAATGGTCAAATTTATCAATACGTACACAACCACTGGCATGAATAATTTGTTGATTTTCTAAAACTATTCCAACGTGTACAATATTTCCTTCTTCGTTATCAAAAAAAGCTAAATCTCCTGGCTCTGCTTCTTCAACAAAACTTAAAGGACTTCCAAGATCTACTTGCTGACTTGCATCACGAGGCAACTTATACCCATTTAATTTATAAACTAATTGCGTAAAGCCTGAACAATCAATACCAAAAGGGCTTCGACCACCCCATAAATAGGGTGCATTTAAAAACAAGTAAGCAGTTTCTTTAATTTCTTTGATTGTTTTTTTAATATTTAAATCATT
>CANHPI010000129.1 GCA_947462425.1 Bacteroidota bacterium | reverse complement strand
GCTAAGTTTGTCGATGGGTTGAAAGTAAACACCAGCATTAAATCCATAGCCGTTAGCTTTTCCGCTTAATTCGGCATGTCCATAATTACCATCTTTATCAATTAAGGGAATATCTTTTTGAAGATTTACTTTTCCGGTTGCATAAACAAAGCCAACTCCGATTCCTATTTTTTTAGTTATTCTGTAACTGACAGTTGGCTGAAAAAATATAGCTCTTAGCTCTAAGCGCGTTAATGCAAAACGCCCGGTCCAATTATCTTCCCATTGCACCGTGCTTCCAAACGGTGTGTAAACGGCTAATCCTAATTTTAATTTAGAACTGTCCTTAATTTCAAAAAGACCATATGCTGCAAAAGGAGTGCTAACGGGAGAGTTTGTTCGTGATACCTGATTTGTGTTTGCATCTAAAAACGCTCCTCTTGCAAAAGTTGGTGTTACGCCTAAATCAATTGAATTACCATTTACAAAACTTGCTCCACCGGGATTGAAAAATAAAGAAGTTGCGTCTTGCATAAAAGCTGTACCAGCACCACCCATACCTTGTTGCTTTTGTCCTTGTAAGTTTACCTGAAAGCCTTGAGCGTAATCAAATATAGGTGAGGATAGTGAAATAATAATAAGTAGGTTATACAGTTTTTTCATTTGTAAGATTTTAGTTCTTAAAGTTAAATTTACTAAAGTTGTTTCATAAAAAAAAGTCTAAATCAAAATATGGTTTCAGTAAAAAATATAATATGCCGATAAAGTCAAAAAATGAAACAAGATAGAACTTACGTTATTTTTAAAATCTTTTTATTTATGCATGTTTATTTTTTAAACTTCAAAATTTGAGTAATAAAACTTAGAAAGGTTGGATTTAAAAATTTGTTTTCAATCACAGTTTTAAAAGCAAATTCTCATTTTAAAAATTTATTCTTAATGACATATTTGTCTTATAAAATTCACATGACTATTCTTTTCGTTCTTTTGTTTATTATAATAACTTTTTTAATTTATCTTTTTTTTGCACCCTTATTTTTAGAAATAAATAATTTAACTGGGTTGTATAGATTGAGGCTACATTATTTTGGAAGCCTAAATTTTATCCTAAAAAATGAATCTATCATAATTGAAGTTAAAATATTATGCTGGAAAAAGTACGTTGATTTACTTGAAGTAAATTTTTTTACTTCAAAAAAAACTTGCAAAAGTTTACGTAAAAAGAGCGCAAATATTTCGTTTAAAAAAATTAAAGCAATATTTAAAAGTTTTAAAATAAATGAATTTGAAATGTCCATTTGTTTTGCTGATATGCCAATCAATGGAATTTTATATCCTGTATTTTATCTACTAGGATTTTATTTTAAAAAAAAGATTGCAATTAATTTTATTGAAGAGAATAAAATAATAATTGAAGTAGAAAATAATTTAGCCCGTATGAGCTGGGCATATTTTAGCTCTTAATATAAAAAAATAAAACATGAATAATTTGAATGAAATGCTTGAAAAAATGACTGAATTCCTTAAAACTGAGGTAAAAGCTGAAACAATAATAGGTCAACAATTTAAATTAGGTGAATTCAATTGTATTCCGGTAATGTCTGTTGGATTAGGATTCGGAGGAGCTGGTGGCGAAGGTGATGCGAAAATAGCTGGTGATGCCCATGGAAACGGAATGGGTGGCGGAGCAGGTATAGGCATGGGGCCAATTGGATTTTTAGTGAATAAAGGAAGTGAAATTCAATTTATTCCAACACGTTCTTCAAGCGGTTTAAGTGCCGCAATTGAAAAATTACCTGATTTAGTTAGTAAATATTTTGATAAGAAAAAAGAAAAAGTAGCGGCTTAATTAAAACAAATAAAAAGAAGCTGCCACTTTGAGACAGCTTCTTTTTTAATCCTTTGAATATTGTATAATGCTCTTTTTAAGAATTTTATTTCTAATTATTATAATCTAATAAAGTTTAATATGGTTCTTAAAAGTATTTTATAGGTTAATTAAAATAAAATTTAGGAAAGTTTTATTTTTAACAGAATCTTATTATTTTTTTACAAGTTAATGCTTCCCTCTACCTATGCTGATGTTGTATCTTACACAATCCCAATATTCTTTGGTATAGCTTACAAATATTTCATCACCAGCAGCAATATCTCTTTTTGCAACTATAAAACATTTATCGCCATCAATTTCATAAATGCAATTATTGGTTAATCCTTTTATTCTTGTTAAACCAGCCGCATCATTTGCAAAACGGGCTTTGTGTTGTGGGGTATTCCAAGCGTCAATACAATTTTTTTTATTTATGAAAAACAAATATCCGTCTTCGTCTTTTTCAACTCGTCTTTCATATTCTTTCCAATCAATAACTTCGCCTAAGTATTCAATTACTCGAGTGCCTTTTTTTATTGCGGTTGTGGTAAATAAACCTTTACCAGAATTTGGGAGCTGTGATGTTTTTACTTTTAGTGCCATAGTTGGGTAAAGATAATATCTGAAACGGATATATTAGAATAAAAAATAAAATATATAAAACAATTTTGAAGTTTATTGAATTTTTTCCACTAAAAAATCATAGCTCACTTTTTTCTCAACAAAATCATTTTTCGACTTATTTTTTTTTGTAATTAAAGTTGCCGGTATGGCACCACTCCATAATTCGGATATTTTATTTATAAAATCATTTCCATTTACTTCATCTAATAATATCATCTCACAAGTGTATTTAGTTTTTACAACAAATGGCTTTACTCTTTTTTCAAGTTCTTCCTTAAAATCCATACTCACTAAAAGCACTTTCACTTTTTTAGAACTGTAATCTAGGTGTAGTTTTTCAAAATCAGGTAACTCTGCCACACAAGGTTTGCACCAGGTAGCCCAAAAATTAACCACGTAAGTTGTATCCGAATTATTGAAGATTCTTTTCATTAAAGCATCAATTTTATAAACCTCAATTTTTTGAGCAAATAATGTATTCCCACAAAATACTATAAAAAGCAAACAGATTTTAAGGATGATTTTCTTTGTAATCATATTCTTCTATTAAAAGTTTAATGTCACTAATTAATCGTGTAACTTCTACGTTATCTGTTCCATCATAAAAACCTCGTAAATGTCTTTCCTTATCTACTAAAGCAAAATTTTGAGTATGAATAAAGTCATCAACATCACCATTACCTGACTCGTTATTTAATAAATAACCTTGTCGTGCCATATCGTATAAATGTTTTTTTTCTCCTGTTAAAAAATGCCATTGTTTGTTTTTTACGCCATGTAGTTTTGCATAATCCATTAATACTTTTACCGAATCTTCTTCAGGTGAAACCGTGTGAGATAAAATTAATACATCTTTGTTGTTTCCAAATTTCTTATAAACTCTTTCAAGTTCGGTACTCATAATTGGGCATATAGATTGACAGGTTGTAAAGAAAAAATCGACTATGTAAATTTTATTTTTTACGGTTTCTTCTGTTACTTTTTCGTTGTATTGATTTACAAAACAAAATGGCTTTACAATATGAAACGCAGTATCTCCTTTTTTGATGCTATTTTTTTTGCCGAAGTAGGGTAGAGTTCGTAGTGGTTTTTGTTCGTTTTTATTTATTATGTACCATCCAATAAAAGCTAATGGTATAACTAATAATAACCAATAATATTTTTCTTTAATATTCATTTTACAAAGGTATGATTTAAGAAGTTTTTGACAACAAAAATTATAACACTGCGAAAGGGTTTCAGTTTAGCTATTGGGTTGTGCTTTTCAAAGATGGTAATTTTATATGTAGATATTATTATTTGTAGTTGTCATATGGTTTAGCCAGTTTATCTTCATTTGCGTTTGTGTTTCAGGAAACATGGCTATTTCATATGTAGATATTTATTGTTTTTTTATTGTCATATAGTATAACCATGTTATCTTCATCTGTGTTTATGCTGGTCGCAACATGGTAATTTCATATGTAGATATTTATCATTTTTTGTTGGTCAAATGGTTTAGCCAGTTTAATAATTGGTGTTTGTGTTTCGGCAAACATGGCTTTTTCATTATTTGAAAAATAAATTACAGATAGGATCAGAACCCCGCATATGCTGATTAATATGATTAGAGTTGATCTTATCTATGTTTTTTTAATATTCTTTAAGAATCATAAACCTAAAAAGAATAAAATATTTCTGTAACTTTCCATTCACAATTCAGTTATAAATAAATGCGAATAATACTTCTAACTTTTTTTGTTTTAGTAACTCAGTTTGGGTTTTCCCAATTATCTGAATTAGATATAAAGTATTTTTCTAGGTTAGAAGATTCCTTGAAAATTATTTCAAAAAAAGTATTTTTTAGTAAAAAAGAAACAAATCGGTTTAATGCCAATAAGCAGTTTTTGGCCTTATGGAATGTTATTTTAAAAGATGAAAAATCAATTCAGTACCCCTTTGATAGCTTAAAGAAAGATGTTTCTTTAGTTTTTTCGCCTGATAAAAAATTCAGAATTATTACATGGGATATGCGTAAGGATGATCAAACTTATTTTTACTTTGGTTATATACAAGTAAATAATTCTAAAACTATAAAAAAAGGATTATTTAAAAAAGAAACAACTTCAAAATACGAATTTTATCAATTACTTGATAAATCAAATTCTATTAAAACACCCGAAAATTATGTTGCTGACCCAAGTAAGTGGTTTGGTATGTTGTATGTTGATGTCATAAAATCTAACGATGATTTTTATACACTCATTGGATGGGATGGAAATGATAAATTAACTCAGCGTAAATTTATTGACATCTTAAGTTTTAAACCAGATGGCACTCCGACTTTTGGTAAAGATGTTTTTAAATTTCCGGGTAAGTTTGCCAAACGAATTATGTTTGAATATGCCAGCGAAGTATCTATGTCGCTAAAATACAACACTACTCGTAAACAAATTATTTTCAGTCATTTAGCACCAAATACACCAGATCCAATGTTGGAAGGGCAATTCCAGTATTACGGTCCGGATGGAAGTTTTGATGCTCTTTCAATGAAAAAAGGAAATTGGGTTTATGAACCAGCTATTGATATTAGAAAGGATAAAGATAAAAGTGATAATACTAAAAAACCAAATCCCGATAAACAAACTCCAATTTATAAACCTAAGTAAGTTAGAAAGTTTCAAGTTATAAAAGTTAATTAGTTTAGAAAGTTAATTAGTTTTAAAGATGAATAATATTTTACTCCTTTTCTTTTTTTTAGTCTATTCAATGCCTTTTTTTGCGCAGGATGACGATGAAACTACATCTAAATTTTGTGTGGAAATAGATAATAAAAAAGCTTTAAAATTATATGAGAAAGCAATAGAAAAAAAGAAATATAAAAAACCTGAGCGCCTTGCTTTTTTGAGAGAATGCTTAGAATTAGAGCCAGACTTTGCTGAAGCTAATTTGGCAATGGCAAGAGAAATTATTGTTCACTGCAAGTTAGAAAACAAATCATTTGCTCCCGCAGTGCCTTTTTTATTTAAAGCCATTGCGGCTTGTCCAAAAATACATTCAGAACCATATTATTACATTGGGTTTAATTTTTATGAGGAAACTAAAAATGATTCTGCTATAAAATACCTTCAACAATTTGTGAAATTTAAGGATGATGATGACAATAAATATGGAAAAGAATACGAAGGGCAATTATATCAGGCAAAAGAAATGATTAAGTATGCTAAAAAAGAAAGTGAACTTAAAAAGAAAATTGTACCATTTGACCCTAAAGTTGTAAAGGGTGTTTCTACAAAAACCGATGAATATTTAGCATACATTTCTCCGGATGATAAACTTTGTTTTTTTACTAGAAAAGTACCTTTAAAATCTATGAATACTGTAAAGGTAATTGATGGGGAGCGAGAATTATTTATGGTTGCTAATCGCGATAATACAGGTGTATTTAATGCTGGAGAACCTATGTCGCCACCATTTAATACAACCGAAGATAATCAAGGAGGATGTACTATTTCAATCGACAATAAGTTTTTGTATTTTGCAATGAGCAGATTTGAAGGTGGCTCACAGCCAAATTGCGATATCTATGTTAGTCAAAACGACGAGGATTCTTGGAGTGAAATTTCAAAAATAGGGGCAAACGTAAATCATCCAGTATATTGGGACTCTCAGCCGACTTTGAGTGCAGATGGAAATACTCTTTATTTTGCGAGCGACAGGCCAGGTGGTTTTGGAGGAATTGATATTTATATCACTAAAAAAGATGCTAAATCAGGAGTTTGGAGTGTGCCACAAAATGCAGGTCCAAAAATTAATACTAACGGAAACGAAAAAACTCCATTCATTCATTCTGATAGTGAAACCTTATATTTTAGTAGCGATGGGCACTTTGGTTTTGGAGGGATGGATATATTCCTTATTCGCAAAAACGAAAAAGGGGAATGGTTAGAGTCTGAAAATATTGGTTATCCTATAAATACTGATGCCGATGATGTTGGCTTTTTTGTAAGCACAGATAGTAAAACAGGTTATTTCTTTTCATACGACGAAGGTAAAATGCGAGGAAAAGGAGTAGGCCGTTATGATTTATATTCATTTGAATTATATAAAGAAGCTCGTCCGCAAGAAACTACTTTCTTAAGTGGTGAAATGAAAGATAAGTTAGGTAATAAAATAGAAGGCGCTAAAGTTGAAATTACCAATACGGTTACTAAAGAAAAAACAATAGCGGTAGTTGATTCAACAAAAGGAACATTTATAGTGGCAGTAAATCTTAGAAAGAAGGACGATTTATTAATTACAGTAAAAAAAGATGATTATGCGTTTTCTTCGAAGGTAGTAAGTATAAAAGATGCAAGCTTTGTAAATAAACCTAAGCCTATTAAAATTGAAGTAAATGAGGCAACAGTAGGAAATTCATTTTTATTAAATAATTTAAATTACAATACTAATTCAGCTGATTTAACAAAGGAATCATTTATAGTTTTAGAATCTTTTGCAGAGTATTTAAAAGGTAATCCTAATATTAAGGTCGAGATACAAGGACATACAGATAATATAGGGGCAGCTAAATCAAACGAGGCACTTTCTGCAAATAGAGCTTATACAGTTAAATCGTATTTGGAGGAAAAAGGGGTTGATGGAAAAAATATTACAGCTAAAGGATACGGACCAAATAAACCAATTGCCGATAACACAACTGAAGAGGGTAGAGCAAAAAATAGGCGTACAGAGTTTTTAATTATCGGTAAGTAATTACTTTATATTGAAAACCTGTATTATGAAATAGCCATTTTTGACTAAACACAACCAAATCATTATTGATAACAATAAGTTTCTTTATTAAGGAAAGTTATCTCAAAAAATTAATCGTTACTCTAATAAAAGTATAAGAAAGTGTTTTTTTTAAGATTAGAAAAATATTATCTTGAGGGGGCTGAATTAATTTTTTTTAAAAAACAGATAATTTAAACTATCAATGG
>CANHPI010000128.1 GCA_947462425.1 Bacteroidota bacterium | reverse complement strand
ATTGAAGATGCTAAAACACCCGAAGAATTTATTACTGAAAATCCTTACTAAAACTATTAATTGGCCTACCTCTAATTTACACGTTGTATTTTGGATATTGAAAAACATAATCAAAAAGCGTCTACTCTTAAGAAAGAGAACAGGGTTTTTTTTGACAAACTCAAGCGTACAAAACCAAAAAATTTAGATCATCAATTTCATACTTTACACGATGAAGTGTTTGAAAAAACAGATTGTTTATCATGCGCTAACTGCTGTAAAACAACCTCACCCATTTTTTATAACAGAGATATTGAACGTTTAGCAAAAAATCTTCGTATAAAACCCGGCGAATTTATTGAAAAATATTTACGCATTGATGAAGATAAAGATTATGTTCTTCGTCAAGCGCCTTGTCCATTTTTAGGTGCTGATAATTTCTGTTCTGTTTATGAAGCAAGGCCAAATGCTTGCAAAGAATACCCACATACAGACAGAAAACGTATGGAACAACTTTTAGACTTAACTTATAGGAATACGTTTGTTTGCCCTGCCGTATTGGAGATTACAGAACAATTGAAAAACATAATTTAATATTACAAAAGCTTAACTTTATACTTCTCCGCCATTTTTTGAAGTTGTTCATCACTCACTTCATGTGTGTTTGTATGTTGATGATAATTTTCAACGGTCACTACAAAAAGTTTATACTTAAAATCAGAGGCTAATTTAAAAAATGGCTCTAACTCCCAATCCATAGTAAATGTATTATGTACAAAAATTTTAGAAATTTTTTGTTGCATGGCATCTTTAGTTAATTCTTCACATTGTTTATATGCCAAATGATTATCTTTAAAATTAAATATATATTCTCCGGTTAATTCATTAGTAAAAAAATCATCGACCGAAAAAACAGGGTACGTATTGTTTTCTGATAACAATTTGGCTAAAGTAGTTTTACCACTTCCTGGCAAACCACGTAAAAGAATAAGAGAATTAATTGGTAACATATTATAAAATACAAATAAAAAACGCTTATAAAGATAAAGTAATTTTTTTATACGTCTTGGTTTGAAAAAATTTTCACGAGTTCCGTTGTAAAATATATTAAAATAAGAGTGGCAAATAATGGTTACATAAAGGTTACCTAAAGGTTACATTTAAAACAAAAGTATGGCGTGATTCTTTTTGATAGATATATTTAATTGACAATTTTTTAATGTACTTTTTTATTAAAATTGTTTTCAATTTGGTATCAATTTCTTTTTACTATCTTAATATATAAAAAACATTAACATAATAATGCGGCAATACATTTGTAAAAACTAATAATGTATAGCAAAAGAGAGTTGCAACTTTTAGTGATTAGCGATGTGCATTTAGGTACATACGGCTGCCACGCCAAGGAATTGTTACATTACCTTAAAACAGTTAATCCACAAACTTTAGTGCTCAATGGAGATATTATTGACATGTGGAATTTTAGTAAAAATTATTTTCCTGCTTCTCACATGGATGTTCTTCGTCACATAATGAAGATGGCAAGCCATGGAACAAAGGTTTACTATATTACCGGAAATCATGATGAGATGTTAAGAAAATATACTGATTTACATTTAGGAAATCTTGAAATAGTAGATAAGTTACTTTTGGAAATAGATGGCAAAAAAACCTGGATATTTCATGGCGATGTTTTTGATTCTTCAACAAAAGGCTACGCTAAATTTTTAGCAAAGTTAGGCGGTAAAGGCTATGATATATTAATACTTATTAATCGTTTTATTAATTGGGCTTTGCAATTATTTGGAAAAGAAAAATTAAGTATTTCAAAAATGGTTAAAGATGGAGTTAAAAAGGCTGTGGCTTTTGTAAGTGATTTTGAAACTACTGCTGCTGAAATTGCCATTGAAAAAGAATATGATTTTGTTGTTTGTGGACATATTCATATGCCACAAATTAAAAATGTAATAACCGAAAAAGGAACAGTAACCTACATGAATAGCGGAGATTGGGTTGAAAATTTAACATCGTTAGAGTATAACAATGGGTTATGGGAAATATTTAATTACGATAAAAACTATTTAGAATTGATTTATTCCAAGGATGTTTTAGAACAAGAAGATATTGTTGCCAAAATTTTAGCATCATAGCAAATGAAAAAAAATAAAATATTTTATGCTGTACAAGCTACTGGAAACGGTCATGTTAGCCGTGCACAGCAACTGTATCCGTATTTAAAAAAATTTGGAGAGGTTGATTTTTTTATAAGTGGTAATAACGCTAATTTAGATTTTAAATTACCTATAAAATATAAAAGTCAAGGTTGTAGTTTACATTATAGTAAATGTGGTGGTTTAAATTATTTTGATGTTATGAAAAACATTAAACCTTATATGATGTATAGGGATGCAAAATCTTTACCACTCGAAAAATATGATGTCATCATTAATGATTTTGATTTTGTGACTTCTTTAGCTTGCAAATTAAAAGGATTGCCATCAGTACAATTAGGACATCAGGCAAGTTTTCAATCGAATGCAACACCGCGACCAGATAAAAAGAGTATGATTGGCGAAACCATATTAAAACATTATGCTCGCGCAACAAATCATATTGGATTTCATTTTCAAAAATATGACTCCTTTATTTTTCCACCAGTTATTAAAGAAGAATTTATAGATGTTGTTCCAACCGATTTAAATCATATATCGGTATATTTACCTTCGTTTCAAAAACATTGTTTGTTAGAAGCCTTCAATAAATTACCTCACATTAATTTCCATTGGTTTTTAGAAAGCATAGAATCTATAAGAACTGAAAAAAATATTACTTACTATCCAATTAATCAAGCCTTATTTAATAAAAGCTTATTAAGCTGCCATGGTTTAATAACCGGAGGAGGATTTGAAACTCCTTCGGAAGCTTTATATTTAGGGAAAAAATTAATCAGTATTCCTATTAAAAATCACTACGAGCAACAATGCAATGCCGCAGCTATTAAACAGATGGGTGTAAAAGTTTTGGAAGATGTTGGTGAAGATTTTGTAGAAATTATTGAGAAATGGGTTTATGAAAATAACAATAATCCTAAAATTGAAGCAAATAACATTAATGAAACTTTAGAACTGTTATTTGATACTTATCCCACTAAGAATAAGGTTTTAAAAGAAGACGTAGCGATGTTTATTTAAATTATAAATATTCTCTTTTAAATCTAAGAAAATTTGACTTCAAGTAAAGTTTGTGTTAATTATCATCAAGGACTGTTAATTTAAAGTGAGTTTTAAGAAAATTCCTTCGTATTTTCGTTAAAACTAAATTTTTTATGAAATAGCCATGTTTGCCCAAACACAAACACAATAGATTAAACTGGCTAAACCATATGACAATAAAAAACAATAATTATAACATATGAATAGCCATGTTTGCTAAAACACAAACACAAATGAAGATAAACTGGCTAAACCATATGACAACTAAAAAACAATAATATCTACATATGAAAAAGGAAAGTAAAGAAATGCTAAGAACAATTATTAGCAATCAAGAATTAATTATGAAGGCGCTAAAAATTGAAGTTCCTGCAAAATCAATAAAGACAGAAACTCCAAAAAAATCTGAGCCAATCAAAAAACAAACTGTAAAAAAAGTAGACGCGAAAAACACCATAGCAAAAACGCCAGCCAAAAAAGTAGTTAAAAAATAATTTTGTAATTAATTATTGCAAATTATATAGGTTGCAATTACCAATAGATTTAGATTATCTATTTAGCATAATTCTTCCAATATAATTATGAGATACCCCAAACAAATCTGTTAATTCAACTTTCCAGGTATATGTACCTATTTGAGCTGTTTTATTTCCGTTATTTGCTCTTCCGTCCCAACCTCTAGCAACTTCCTTGGTGGTAAAACAATTATTGCCCCATCTGTCAAAAATTTCTAATTGATATTTATCCGGATCCCATCCAAACCCTATTGGAAGAAAAACATCATTTATAAAATCTTCATTTGGTGTAAATGTATTTGGAGTATAAAAAGTAAATATTCCTTTAACTATTACATCATGTATCACTGCATCTTTGCAGCCAAATTGATTAGTAGCCGTTAATGTTGTTGTGTAGGTTCCTTCGATATCATAGGTGTGTGTAGGATTTGTTATAGTTGATATAGTGTCTCCAAAATTCCAAGCATAATCATTAGCATTTGAAGAAAGATTTGTAAAGTTGATTGTCGGATTTAATATATCAGTCTCTTCAAAATTACTTTCAAACTCAGCTATCGGTGTTGGAAATACAGTAATCATATTTGAATTTACAAGCAAACTTGAACAACCATTGGATGATGTCACTGTTAACGATACATCATAAGATCCTTGATTATCAAAACAATGAAAGGGATTTTGCATATTAGAAGTACTTCCATCATCAAAAGTCCAATCCCAAGTTGAGATTGTACCACTGGTTAATGTTGCAAAATCAGTAAACTGAATACAAAGCGGAGCGCAACCTGAGGTTTTGTTTGAATTAAAAAAAATAGTTGGAATAGCATCAACAAATACGGTTGCTGTTACTGCAGCTGAACAACTTAAAGTTGTACCGGTAACTGTATAAACGCTTGTCGCATTAGGATTAACTATCAATGTATTATTTAAACTAGTATTACTCCAACTATATGATGCTGCTCCATTAGCTATTAGTGTTGCACTTTGTCCTATGCAGATAGTTTGACTTAATACAGTTACACTAGGCAATTGATTAACCGTTACATTAACGGTTGTTGAGTTGTTACACAAACCACTAGTGCCTGAAACACTATAGGTAGTTGATGTAATTGGATTTACGGTAATGGTATGGGTTGTTTGTCCTGTATTCCAAAGATATGAATTAGCGCCACTCACCATTAATGTTGTTGTTTCACCTGCGCAAATAGTTGAAGGGCTTACAGCAAGAATAGGTGATGAAAAAATATTTACAAATGCTGAAGTTGTATTAGTGCATGTTGCATTGATTCCTATTACAGAATAAGTTGTGCTGATACTTGGCGAAACAACTAACAAGTTGCTTGTTGTTCCCGAACTCCATGAGTAAGATGAAGCACCATTTGCAATCAATGTAGCCGTTTGCCCTGAACAAAGTGTAGTAGAATTTACGGTAACTGTTGGCATAGGTGTAACAAAAATAGTTGCAATGTTAGTACTTGTACAACCTGCAAAAGTATAACCTACAGTATAGGTTGTTGTTGAACCTGGTGCTATTGAAATACTTGAACTTGTTGCTCCACTTGGGGACCAAAAAAATGTTCCGCCTGAGGCAGAGGGTATTGCAGATAGTGTCGTTGAAGTTCCTGCACAAATAGATTGAGAATTTACAGATACAGAAGCGGTAGAAGATGAGTTTATTGTAACCGAAGTTGTTACTATGCATCCAATTTGTGATGTTGAAGTTACATAATAAACACCTGCACATAAACCTGTTGCAGTAGCCGCTGTTTGTCCTATCGGATTCATACTCGCATCATACCAAACATATGTGTAGCCTCCAATTGAACCAAATGAGTTAGCTGTTGCCGAGCCATTACAGGTGCAACCTGCGTCAACCGCAACGGCAGTAACCGTTAATTGTGTAATTGGAATGCACCCATTATTAAACTGAGCTATATAAGCAGCGTTTGCGGAATTATTTGGAGTGCCAGGAGTTTGCATTACTGCGGCGCTTCCGGAAGACCAATTAGCTTGTATTTGAGGGTTAACGCTGTTAAATGAATAAACTGTGCCTGTGCCTGCTGTTGGAAAATAAATGAGCGTATTTAAATTATTTGCGGCGCCATAGCAAACTGAAAAAACCTCACAACCAGCGAGATTAACTATTCGAGCGCAATCGGAAGTATTTGCTAATGCTGTAAATGACCAACTACCACCCGCAACCCATCCAGTTGAAGGATAAGAGCATGCTGCCGCACCAGGGGTAGAGGTGTTTCTTTCGAAAAGAGATGTATTGCTTATTGGAGCAATTATTCTACAATTACCATCCGTCATTGATAAATCATCTGCTAAAGTTATTGCTGAATTTTTGTCGGCATCATTATATAATAAAATAATAGTTCCTAATGGAACACAAGCCCATATTGAATTTTGAGAAAAACGAATCGCTCCTGCTGCAACACCACTAGGGCCGTGGTATCCACTATTATCATCAAATATCCATCCTCTTATGTCAATACACGGTGGAGTTGAGCTACTGCAATTATATATTGCAGTGTTGCTTACAACTACAAACTCAACATATTCTTGACTGCCAGAAGGCCCGTTAGAAACCTCATTCATAATAAGCGTTTGAGCTTTTGCGTTTAAGAGAATGAAAGTAAAAGCAAGTAAATTAAAAAATTTTATATTAAAAAGGGCCATCTTGCTAAGTAAATCTAAAATTTAAAAAGCGGTTAAGGATTGTTATAATAAATAATAATTCCTTTAGGTTGTTCACTTATAAAACTAGTTAAAGGTAATAAAAGAGTAATTATAATTAAACATTATATGTATTATTTTTAGGTAAATTTATAGATGATATTTGGGTTACATTAAGAAAATACTGTTGATTTAAGTGCAAAATATTAATTAAACAGAAACATTTCCACTAAAGAAAGCAAATCAAAAAACCATTTATTTACATAAAAAATAAGATAACTTTTTGATAGAAATAAAAAACTGGATAACTGGGATTATTTATTATCAAATCTTTTCACCCACTCAATTGCAATTAATGTAATCTTGAACTAAATATTTTATAATAATTGAATTAACGCAAAAAAAACTCCTTATAATTATAAGGAGTTTTTGTTTTCGAGATTTTTACGATCTAGTCCCTTTTACCAAACAAACGTAAAAGCGATAAGAATAAGTTAATAAAATCTAAATATAAAGTTAAAGCACCCATCACACCCATCTTTTTAAAATCAGAAGATCCATCATTAGCTTGGGCCAATTCTTTAATTTTTTGAACATCATAAGCAGTTAATCCTGTAAATACAATAACGCTAATGATACTAATAATGTAACCCATTGTGTCGCTTTTCATAAACATATTAATTAATGAGGCAACTACAATTCCAATTAATCCAATCATTAATAAAGAACCCATTTTGGTTAAATCTGCTTTTGTAGTGTATCCTGCAACGGCCATGATGCCAAATAAAGCACAAGTACTTGCAAAAACAACACCTATAGAATCTAAATTATAAACTAAAAAAATGGAGCTTAAACTAATTCCCATTAATGCCGAAAATCCAAAAAATATTCCCATTAATGCCACAAACGAAAGTTTATTGAAAGCAAAATTCATTACTAATACTAATCCAAGCGGTGCAAACATAATAACCCATCCTAACATGGACGTACCAACTGGATTTCCAAACTCATCATACTTACGCAATAATCCGCCAAGATCTGGGTTATAAGCAAAAAGTAAAGATGCCACGGTAGTAATTCCTAAT
>CANHPI010000127.1 GCA_947462425.1 Bacteroidota bacterium | reverse complement strand
TCTAACTCTGGTGTACAAGCAAAATTAATGCAAGGTGATAGAGGTAGAATAACTGCCAAACATATTGAAGATAACATTAATTCCGATTACGACTGGCTCACGCGCACATCTTTAGTCTGCCTAGAAAATACGGTGAATAGAGCAGGAGGGAGCTTTTATGATTTAGAAACCATCAAACAAATTAAAATAGTTTGCGAAAAAAATAAGTTGCCATTGCATTTAGATGGCGCCCGTATTTTTAATGCCATTGTAGAAAATAATTATTCAACCACTGATATAGGAAATCAATTTGATTCTATTTCTGTTTGTTTATCAAAAGGATTAGGCGCACCCATAGGTTCATTATTAATAGGAACACAACCTTTCATTAAAAAAGCACGTCGCGTGCGTAAAGTATTTGGAGGAGGAATGCGACAAGCTGGTTATCTAGCTGCAGCAGGTATTTATGCTCTTGATAACAATATAAGTAGATTGAACCAAGATCACTTGCGCGCCAAAGAAATAGGTGTGGTTTTGAGTGCCTTGCCTTATGTAGAAAGTGTAATGCCTGTTGATACCAATATTGTTATTTTTAATTTAACAAATAAATATACGGCTGTTAGTTTTGAACAAGCATTAAAACCCCATAATATTAAGTTAGCCGCTTTTGGAAAACAAACCATTCGTTTTGTAACCCATTTAGATTTTACAGATGATATGCTAACAAAGGTAATTGAGGTTTTAAGAACATTGTAGTTCTATTCAAATTAAATAGACTCTAAATCTTCATGAATTTAAAATTTCGGGAAATTAATTAAAGTTGATTTACTTCTTTTTTTCTCTTTAGAAATTTCATAAACCAAAGATAGTTCGTGAGCTCCCCAAGTGTTTGATATTCCTAATTTAGAAATAGTAATATCATAGCTATATCCAACGCGTAAATTATATTTCGTTATATCAAATCCTATTAAAACAGCTAATGCTTCGCGGTTAGTATATGTTGCTGCATATTTTTTAAATGGTAAACCTCTGTACCATAATCCTATATTTATTGGTAAGTGATAATAATAAATTCCAATATCTAGTTGGTCGTATTTTTGTTCGTGCCGATAATTAAAAGTAGGAGAAATATAGCGATTAAGTTCATTGGTTTTTTTATCAATTATAAAACGATACCCACCATGCATGCTAATGCTTAAAGGTAATGGAGCATTACCACCTGTTAAACTACTATTTGGTTGGGTTAAATGTTTGGCACAAAATCCTAACCAATATTCGGTAGAATTTAAAAGTGCTCCTGCGGCAAAGTCTATAAAATTTAATTGTTTATAATTCTCAGCTTCAATAGATATGCCAGAGCCAGTAGTTATCTGATCATTAAATTTAAGTTTACCAAAATCTATACGTTTCATATTATAATTTATGTTTGCTCCCATTCTTACCTCTGTAAATTTGGTAACTTTAAAATTATAAGCGTAATTAATTCCAAATTGAGTATGTGTGAGCCCTGCTGTTCCTGCTTTATCCTGCATAAAGGTTATACCAATTCCACTATTTATTTTTAATAAATTACAATCATAACTTGCCATATAGGTTTGGTATGTTTTACTGATACCAGGCCATTGATTTCGGTAATTGGCAACAAAACGATGTTCATCAGTTAAACCTGTAAACGCTGGATTTAAATATAAAGGAGCTGCATAAAATTGCGTAAACTGAGCATCCTGCCCTTTCACAATAAATGAAAGTAGCATGCTGCAAAGCGTTAGATAAAAATATATAGTTCGTTTTTTAATAATTAGTTCTTTTTAGTTAATATTAAAATGAGTTCTGATTCTGTTTTTTCGTTTGCAATCGGTTCAATATCTAAAAACATGGTTTGAAATCCGTCTTCTTCAATAATCGCTTTGTAAGCATTTAAAGGATTAAGAACTAAAATAAATTTTCCTGTTTTTGAATTAGCATTAAAAATACCTGATACTTGATTACTTTCAGCATCTATTAAAGTTATTTTAGCTTTATTTACCGCATTATCAAAAATAACTTTCCCGGTTTTTACTTTTAAATCATTGTCGCCAAAACGCGTATCAACCCTATAAATATCCGATCCACCAAAAGTTTCTTCTTTTATTGAGGAATAATAACCATGTGTGCCACTGGCATTAATTACAAAGTAAATATCATTATTTACAGTATTAATTGGAAATCCTAAATTTTCGGGTAGTGAAAAAGTATTTGTTTCTATGTTTAAAACAGTTTTAAAAACATCATAGTCGCCCATTGTATTGTGTCCTTTTGAACTAAAGTAAAGTGTGTTTCCATCAGGATTTATAAACGGAGCGTCTTCATCTTTATCTGTGTTAATGGTCATCCCTAAATTCATTGGCATAGACCACTTTCCGTTAGGTAATTTTTTTATTCTATATAAATCTTTACCTCCAAAGCCACCTGGTTTGCTTGAACTAAAATAAATCATATTAGTATCCGAACCAAAACAAGCACTTGTTTCAATATATGGTGTGTTAACTTCCGATCCAAATTTTAAGGGAGTAGTCCATCCGTTAAAACTCATCCGGCTTAAGTATAAATCACCACTTTGCAAATCTTTAGATGTTCTGTATATTATCATTTGATTTCCATCATTACTCATCGCAACGCAAGCATCATGAGTATTTGTATTTATTGGCGAACCAATGTTTTTTGGAGAACACCATGTGTTGTTTTTATTTTTTTGGGAGATATAAACATCTTCATAATAGTTTCCATACAAATCTTTTAAATTACCAGTACTTCCTTCTCGGCGAGAGGTAAAATATAACATATTTTCGTCGGGTGATATTAATGGAACATATTCAGCATATTTTGTGTTAATGCTATCCCCTAAATTTTTGATAATAGAGCGGTGTGGTTGACTAATTAAATTAATTGCATTTGTACTACAACCAATATAGTATTCCACTTCTTGATCTGTAAAAGATCTTTTTTTTGCATCAATATTTTTGTAATTACTATAGCATTTAATGGCTTCCTCAAAATTAGATGTTAGATGATAGACCCTACCAAAATAAAATTGAACTTCTGGAGTTTTACTTGATTTTAGTTTGGTTAAATGTGATATGCAGGAATCCGTTACCTGATTTAATTTAATTCTACTTATAACTGAATTTAAATGAGACTTTTCATTGTTGGAATCAATAGTTAAAACTTTTCTATATAAGTTAATGGCATTTAAATAATCTTCCGATTCAAAAGCAAGATCTGCCAATTTCAAATCTTTAACGTACAATTTTGAACTTACAACATTTTGACCATAAAATTTTATCGTAAGCAAAATCAGCAGCAGTTGTATAATTGTTTTCTTCATTTTATCTTAATAAAAGTAAGTCACCTGTTTTATTTATTTTTTTACCTTCTAATGTTGTTGCATTAATTTTCCATACATAAACATCTTGGGTACATAATTTTCCTTTGTAGTAGCCGTCCCAGCCTATAGTGATATCATTTGATACAAATAATAATTCCCCCCAGCGCGAAAAAATAGTTAATTCATACTCATCCACATCTTTAATTACCGGATGAAATACATCGTTATTAATATCGTTATTTCCAAATACTCCGCCATTACTACCATTTAAATTTGGCGAAAAAGCATTTGGAATATCTATTGTACTTTCTAATTCAGCAACAATTTTTGTAGGTAAATTAAATGTATCTAAACATCCTTCAACATTTTTTGCAATTAAATAAATTTGATACTCACCCGCATTTTGATAAACATAAGAAGGACTAGTTTCTGTTGAGGTATTACCATCACCAAAATTCCAAAAATAATTGATTGCCCCGGTTGATAAATTGGTGCAATTTACTGCGTTAGTTGGCACATAAACCAATGTTGGATTTGCCTGAAACAAGGCTATAGGTTTAGCAAACACTTTAATGGTTTTTACTGAGGTGTCACGGCAACCATAATTATCAGTGCCTATCAATTCAACAGTAAATGTTTTAGTACTTACTGAGTTATTGTAAAATATATTTGAAGGATTGTTGTTATTGGATATATTCCCGTCTCCAAAATTCCATTGGTAAGTTGCAACTTTATTTATGTCAGGGAAATTTACTGTTAAGGCCGAACATCCGCTATCAGGAGTGGCAACAATTATAAATTCTGGCTCAGGATGCACGATGATTGGAACCGCAATTGTATCAGTACAATTATTAATAGAGGATACAATCAATTGAACAGTATTGGTAATATTGGCTGTAGTTGTATTTGTAAATGCTTGTGTAACATTCGTATTGGTTGATGTGCTTAATCCTAAATCCCAATTATATGAAGATGCTCCTTGTGATGTATTTGTAAAGGTTAATAATTTTGATGAACAACTTGGGGTATCTACGGTGAAGTTTGCTTTTGGATTAAATAAAACTAATAAAGCCTTTGTTATTGAATCTGCACAGCCATTTGCATTAATGGCCAATAGGGTAGTGTTATATAATTGATTAGTAATGTTACTTGTATTGGTATAGGTGTAATTAGTATTGAATGTAATACTTGTATTACCATCTCCATATTTCCATAAATACGAATTAGCAAATAAACTTGTATTCATCATTACTGTATTTAATGGAGAGCATGCGACAGTTTGTGTTACTATAAAATCAGCTATCGGTTTAGAGAAGACTTCAGGATATCCGAATATAGTATCTTTACAACCGTTTATACTTGTTGCAATTAGTTGAACGGTGTAAGTTTTATTAATCGCTGTTGTATTAGTAAAAGTGTGTGAAGGATTTGAAGTGTACTCTGTTGGACTTCCATCTCCAAAATCCCACTCATAAGTTACAACGTCTACAACTGGAGGAAAATTTATACTTAATGGGGAACAACCACTACTTGGAAGCATAGTGAAATTAAAAACTGGTGTAGGATATATGGTAACCGTTAGTGAAGTACTATCTATACATCCATTTATACTGGTAGCAACTAATTGGGGAGTAAATGTTTGTGGCAATAAAGTAGTATTTGTATAAGAATGCAATATAGTTGATGACGAAGATGTACTAGATGTTAAATCTCCAAAATCCCAATTATAATTGGTAGCGCCAATAGAATTATTGCTAAATGTTAAAGCAAGTGGTGAACAGCCTGTAGTTGAATTAATATTGAATGATGCTGTAGGTTTCTCAAATACTGTAATGGTTGATGTATGAGTATCTGAACATCCAGTTGAGGCTATTGCTGTTAAATTAATAGTATAAATAATTGTTGCGGAAGTAGTATTTGTGAAAGCTTCAGTTGGATTTGTTAGTATAGATATATTTCCATTGCCAAAAACCCAATTATATGAAATAGCGTTAGATGATGTATTATTAAAATTAACCGATACGGTTGGGCAACCAGTAGTAGGATTAAAATTAAAATCAGCAGTAGGTTTTATGTTCACAACAAAGTTTTGAATTACAGTATCTGTACATTCATTTGTACTGGCAATTAATTGAACGGTGTATGTATTTTGTGCAGTGTATGTATGTGTAGGGTTTTGTGCAGTTGCCGTGGCTGTTGGACTTGCGTCTCCAAAATCCCAATTCCAGGATAGGATTGGATCTCCAATAGCATGTGTGGAAGCATCATTAAATAATTGATTTGTTCCAACACAAGATGATGATGGCGTAAAGGCCGCTACCGGAATTTGATAAACGACTACAGGTAATGTTGTATAGTTTGTACAAGTATTCACTGCTGTAATAGTTAAGGAGGCTACAAAACTGCCAACCGTGTTATAGTTTTGTGATGGAGGAAATTGTCCGTTAAAAGTATTTGTATTACCAAAGTCCCAATTCCAAGCAACAGCATTTACTGATAAATCTGTAAAGTTGGCGCCAATTATAGTATTACAGCCCTTACTTTGACTAATCGCAAAATTGGCTGTTGGTCTCGGTAAAATTGTTATTACAACTTTATCAGTATCAGTACACGCAGCTCCGCCACCTCCAATTAAAGCAATGACCGAAATTGTAAATGTCCCGGCTGTATTATACGTGAAAGTTTGATTACCGTAGGGCTTTGATACAAATCCTCCGCCAGTTCCAAAATTCCATTTATATGAGTAGCCAGTAACACTTGTGTTTGTAAATGTAACAGATGTTCCCTCGCAAAGTTGACCAGTAGGGGCTAGCAATCCTGCAGTTGGAGGGTTAAAAATTGTTACGGATTGTACTTGAATGTCAACTCCACACAAATTACTATCTAGTAACTGAATGGTATATGTTCCAGCCGACGGGTAAGCAACTGTTAATGGAGTGCTTGGTGGCCAGGGCTGCCAATTAATTATAGAATCATAACCAAATCCCCAATAGTTTCCTAGGTTCCATTTTTCTTGTCGCTGAAAGGTGTTTCCCTGCGGAACGCAATTTCTATTGGTAGTGTTATTGAAATTAAAAATATTATCGGGCCAGCATTTTATAAATGCAGATGGTATTATTACGGCATCATCTTTATTATAAATTTGAATGGGATTAAAATTAGCAATGCTTGGTATGTTAGTGCAATAATTATCGGCAGTTAATGTAACAGTTGTTTCGCAATTTACAGTACCCGGAAGATAGTTATGAGAAATGGTTTGCCCCGCATTTGAAAAATTAAAAGTTTGCACAGGCGAGCCATCTCCAAAATTCCAAGTAAAAACAGTAGTTTCAGAAACATCGGTACTTGAATTAGTAAATAATAATGTTTTTGGTGCACAGGCAGTTGTCACTCCTCCAATAGGGATTTGTATGGACGCATTTACCGGCTTTTCCATTACTGCTATTCCGCTTAAAACGCAACCTTGTGATGGTATAGAAATTGTAATGACAAATGTATCTGGCGTGGCTGAATTGTAAATATGATTAATTAATGAGTTTGCCGTGTAAGTAGTTCCCACATCGTTAGATGTTCCATCACCCCAGTCGATAATATATGCTCCCCAGTTACTATTAGAAGCTACATTCATGTTGTATGTTCCAGAACCCTGACAATTAATGAAATAGGGATTTGTAACCAAATTACCTAAATAATCATATATTGAAGGGCATTGAGCAGTACCTAATTTTGTAATAATTAGGAATAAATATATATATATAGTGCGTTTAAGCATACATTTAAAAATAAAAACAGGTTCTATAAGCCGGGTTCTGTTTCGTTTACCAAAAGGCAAACGACTTTCATCATTTATCTATGCAGCCTACCCTCCCTAATATAACCGAAGTTATTGCCACGAGTCGCGGCAAAATTAGGGTTTACATGGCCTTACAACATAAGAGGTTTGTCCTATATAATTGTTACCAATTATACATGTGAGCTCTTACCTCACATTTTCACTATGACCCCATCACGCCAAGGCGTGATAAGGCTACTTGGTTTTCTGTGACACTATCTGTTATACTTTTATTCCTAAAAATATACCCACCCTTTCAAGTGGCAAATTACTCTGCGTTGCCCGGACTTTCCTCCCTTAAAATAAAGAGCGATGAAACAAACCTGTTTTTCATAAAAATACGAATAAATGCAACGTTTTT
>CANHPI010000126.1 GCA_947462425.1 Bacteroidota bacterium | reverse complement strand
GGTTCTAAATACTAATAACATAGACAATACAAAACCTAAAATGGAATGCATGACTGTAGGGTTTTTTGTATTTAAATGAATAAAATTAACTTCAAAATAAACGATAGCAGCGGCATAAAGTCCGATACTCATCAAGGACCAAAACAATCTTCTAAACGTATCACTTTTGTGAAACTGTATAATTAATGTAAACCAGTCTTTTGGATTATATGTTACCATAATTGTTTGCAAAGTTAGTAGCTTTCAGCAACTTTAAGCCTAAAAAATGCTTATTTATTGAATAATTGGAAAAGTACAAATTGATTATTAAATTGTTAAATTAAAGAGGTTTAAACTCCAAAAATATTTCAAAATTAACCGCATGTTAAACAAGTTTATGTATAATTATTACCACTCGTAAAGTTTTTAAAAAAAGTTATTGTGTTTCACAATTTTATAGTTTAGATTAGGATAAAATTATTCACTACTAAACATACCATCATGAAATATTTAATTTACTTTTCTGTTGCGATAATTTCATTTGCAAAATTAACAGCACAAGCAGATCATTATTGCGCAAAGCAAAAGGCAAAAAATTATCATCAAAAAAATTCAGCAAGCTTACCACCAGGATATGTTCCGCCAGAAAATAAGTATGATTTAAAGTTTTATCATTTAAACATTAACGTAGCTCGAAACAGTTTATACATAAGTGGTAATGTGAAAAGTATTGCAAAAGTTGTAACAGCTAATTTAGATTCCTTTGCTTTTGTGTTGCATGAGAATCATGCAATTGATTCTGTTTATGTGAATGGTGCCAAACGCAATTTTGTAAGGAGAGATAGTTTAGTACTAGCAACTGCGGGAATACCAATAGTACAAAATCAATTATTTGAGTCCGTTGTATATTACAAAGGCACCTGTACTACCGCAGGTGGTGCAGCTATTGGAAATGGTTATAGCATTGGCACATCAACTTCTTGGGGAAATCAAGTGAGCTGGAGCTTAAGCGAAAGTTTATGCGCATATCATTGGTTCCCTTGCAAACAAGATTTGAGAGATAAAATAGATTCATCGTGGGTATATGCCACTACAGATTCTACTAATATGGTTGGATCAAATGGATTGCTAAAAAATGTGGTAACTATTGGAAATAAAAAACGCTATGAATGGAAATCAAAATATCCAATAGACTATTATTTGATTTCAGTAGCAACAGCTAAATATAAACCTTACATCTTATATGCAAAACCACAGTATTTAGCAGGAGATTCTATTTACATACAAAATTTCATTTATGATAATGCTATTAATAACTCAACATGGATTAATGGGCAAAAAGTTGCTTTAAATAAAATAATTCCTACCATAAATTTTTTATGTAACACGTTTGGTATGTATCCATTTTATAAAGAAAAATATGGCCATTGTATGACACCTTTTAGTGGAGGTATGGAACATCAAACAATGACTAGTTTAGGTTTTTTTGATTTTGAACTAGATGCTCATGAATTAGGTCATCAATGGTGGGGAGACAACGTAACATGTGCAGCATGGAAAGATATATTTATTAATGAAGGCTGGGCAAGTTATACTGAATATTTATGCCATCAATACATGACAGGTACAGGAACAACGGCTACTCAAAAAATGTTAGATGTACATACAAGTGTCATGTCGCAAACTGGTGGCAGTTGTTACTTTACAAATGCAGATACCATGAATGCCAATGTAATTTTTAGTTCACGTTTAACTTATGATAAAGGAAGTGCTGTTGTTCACAGCCTGAGATATGAAATAAATAATGATTCCGTTTTCTTTCCAGCTATAAGAGCTTTTCAAAATGCATTTAAGGACAGTACGGCAAGCGTTATAGATTTTAAAAACTTTATGCAAACACAAACTGGGCTTAACTTTACTCAATTTTTTAACCAATGGTATTATGGCGAAGGTTACCCAACTTTTAGCGTTTCGTGGAATCAATCTAACAATGTATTTTATTTAAAATCAACGCAAACCACTTCTAAACCAACTTCTGTTCCTTTGTTTATTACTCCTGTAGATTACCGTATTTCCAGAACAGCTAAACCAGATACCATTGTAAGATTATTTCATGGTCAAACCATTGAAAATTATTCGATACCATTAACGGGTTCGGTAACAGGCATAGGAGTTGATCCTAATAACTGGATATTAAATAAAGTTGGAACTAATACAAAAGATATAACATTAAATACATCTGCATTAATTAATGATATGACTGAAATATTTGTAGGACCGAATCCAACCTCTGATGCTTTAAATATTTATTTATATAACAATAGTACTGCTATTGTTGAAGTATTTGATATTTCAGGAAAAATAGTTCATTATCAAACTATTGATGCTCATGCAGAATTTGATATTTCAAAATATGCCAATGGTGTTTATGTAGTTAACATAAAAAATAAGCAAGGCGATTTACTAAAAACAAGTAAAATTGTAAAGAATTAGCTTTTTATTTCTCCTTTTAATAATAAAGTCTCAACAAATAATGTTGAGACTTTGTTATTTTAAATATGTTTTGGACAGCGTCCAGAAAAAGGAGTTCTTTAAGCTTCCCCGTTATAATTTTCGTGATGAGAAAATTTTTCTACCCACATCTCTCCAATATTGAAAAAATAAACCGAGATTGAAAAATAAAAAAATTATTTTTTTACACGTTCTACATAAGTAGCTGTTCGTGTATCCACTTTTACTAAATCACCCTCGTTACAAAATAAAGGAACACTTACTGTTGCCCCTGAATCTAATGTTGCGGGTTTTAATGTGTTCGTAGCTGTATCACCTTTTATTCCTGGTTCAGCATATGTAATTTCGCAAACCACAAAAGTGGGTGTTTCTGCTAAAATAACAGAATCTCCTTCAAAGCTAACTTTCACTTCCATCTCTTCTTTTAAAAATTGAAAGCTATCCCCAAATAATTTAACTGGAACATATATTTGCTCAAAAGTTTCTTTATCCATACAAACAGCAAAATCTCCTTCTTGATAAATGTATTGCATGTTTTTAAAATCAACACGAACAATATCCACTGTTTCGCCACTTCTAAAACGGTTTTCTGTTTGCTTACCGTTAATAAGATTTTTCATTTTTGCCTGGTAAAAAGCCCGTAAATTACCAGGTGTACGATGTTGCCATTCTGTAATGATAACTAATTCATTATTAAACCTAATAATTGAACCTACGTTTATATCGCCTGTATCTGCCATAATAAAAAATTATAATTTGTTTGTTAATATTCGTTTGTAATTTTTAATTTTCTTCCTCTAAATCATGAACCACACCCATTGAACTAAATTTTTCAATTCGAGCATCAATTCGTTCTTGTGGTGTTTGTTTTTTTAGTGTTTCCAAATGTTTGAGTATTTCAGCTTTAACAGTAGCAAACGCCTCTTGATGATTATTATGAACTCCGCCTAATGGCTCTTTAATAATTCCATCAATTAATCCATTAGCACTCATATTATCTGCTGTTAATTTTAAAGCGTCTGCAGCAGTTTCTTTAAAACTCCAACTACGCCATAATATTGATGAACATGATTCTGGCGAAATAACAGAATACCAAGTGTTTTCCAACATCAATACTTTGTCTCCAATACCAATTCCTAATGCTCCACCACTAGCCCCTTCGCCAATTATGATACAAATAACGGGAACTTTTAATTGAGCCATTTCTAATAAATTACGAGCAATAGCTTCACCTTGCCCGCGTTCTTCAGCTTCTAGTCCAGGGTATGCGCCTGGAGTATCAATAAATGTTACAATAGGTTTATTAAATTTTTCAGCCATTTTCATTAAGCGCAATGCTTTACGGTAACCTTCAGGATTTGCCATACCAAAACGACGTATTTGACGCATTTTTGTATTTATTCCTTTTTGTTGACCAATAAACATAACGGTTTGCCCATCAACATCTCCAAATCCTCCAACCATAGCTTTGTCATCTCCCACTGTCCTATCTCCATGCAATTCAATAAATGTACTATTAGTAATCGCATCAATATAAGCTAGTGTATATGGTCTTTCTGGATGGCGACTTACTTGAACTCGCTGCCATGGTGTTAAATTTGAAAAAATTTCTACTCGCTTTGCATGAATTTTAGCTTCAACTTCTGCAATAGGTTTACTCATATCAACTTTGCTTTTTTCAGCAACGCTTTTAAGTTTTTCTAGTTCTTCAGCTAACTCCTCAATAGGCTTTTCAAAATCAAGATATATCATTGTGTTTGGTAATTAGTTAGAGGGTAAAGATACTAAAAAAATGAAAAATCGCCACTTTTAACTTATTGATAATCAGTAGTAAAATATCCTAATATCAACTTAAAGAGCATTTTAAACCCAATTGGCACTTAAGAATGAGAAATTATTTAATACAATATGAAGACCTAGTTCAATTAAATATAATTTCGATTTAATAAATCCTTTTTACTAAACCTATCCACCTAAGTTTTTAAAAATTATATTGAGAAACATGGTTTAATTAAAATTTATAGTTTTGTAGTATGATATGTTTTCCAAACGCTAAAATAAACCTAGGATTAAATATTACCGAAAAACGTTCGGATGGGTTTCATAATATAGAAACCATTTTTTATCCCTTAGGATGGAATGATGCTTTGGAAATTATTGAAACAAAAGATGCTATACAAGAATTTAATATACATTTAAGCGGTTTGCCAATTTCTGGAAACACACAAGATAATTTATTATACAAAGCGTATCAAATTATTAAGCAAACTAAAACACTTCCTCATTTAAATGTTTACTTACATAAAACCTTACCAATGGGTGCAGGTCTTGGCGGTGGAAGTGCAGATGCAGCGTTTTTTATTAATTTATTGAACGAACAATTTGAATTAAATATTACAGAAACTAAACGCATAGAAATTGCAAAACAATTAGGAAGTGACTGTGCTTTTTTTATAAAAAACATACCTGTGTTTGCTTCACAAAAAGGTGATGTGTTTACAAATATTAAATTAGATTTAAGTCATTTATGCATTGCTATTATTTATCCTAACGTACACAGTAATACCAAAGAAGCTTACAGTTTGGTGAAACCTCAACATCCAACGAAATCTTTACTGGAAATTATTAAACAACCGATATCAACTTGGAAAAATGATTTGATAAATGATTTTGAAACATCAATTTTTAAAGTATATCCTGTTGTTGAAAAAACAAAAAACGATTTATATGAACTTGGTGCTTTGTATGCTTGCATGAGTGGTAGTGGCAGTGCCGTTTTTGGTTTGTTTCAAACCGAACCAAACATAAAACACTTAGCTCAATTTCCGCATTGGATTGGAAAAATGAAATAAGATTGTTTAAAATTTTCACGTGTAAGTTGCACACACAGTTGCGTTCTATTTCAATCTTTTGAATTTTTAATCTCTGAAAGTTGCGTGAAGAAATGAATTAAACTGTTTTTTAATAAGTTTATTGCAAAAAAAGGATAAATGAAAACAAAACAAACTAAGTCACTTTTAATAAAAAATTAGTTTCCTTCAATCCAATTTACAATTTTAGAGCACTTAGGGCTTTTAAATGAAAAAACATAATCAACTAAAAATCCATTTTCATCAATCATATATTTTTGAAAATTCCATTTTACAGAACTATTCACAACGCCATTTTTCTCCTTCCGAGTAAGCCATGAATAAGTTTCACAAATGCTATCTCCTTTTACAGCTACTTTTTCCATCATCGTAAAAGAAACACCAAAGTTTCTACTACAAAAATCTTTAATGTCTGAACTTGTTCCGGGCTCCTGATTACCAAATTGATTACACGGAAATCCAATCACTACAAAATTTTTATCCTTATATTTCTCATATAATTCTTCAAGTTCTTTGTATTGAGGCGTAAAACCACATTTACTAGCAGTATTAACTATCAGTATTTTTTTACCTTTTAAAGTCGAAAAATCCAATAATTGACCATCAATCGTCTTAGCTTTAAATTGATGTATTGACGAGGTTGCTTTCCCCTTTTTATTAATAAAGGCAAATAAAATGAAAGCACAGATAATAAGGATAGATATAATGATAAGTTTGTTCATTTATAAATGATTGGCTATATTTTAAAAAGTATGAATTTACAAATGATAAACCAATAAAATACACGATTGTTTAATTGTGTTTTAGAGTATTAGAATGTAAATTTGTAGCTCAATGAATATCCAATTATTATCTCAACTTATAAAAAAAGAATTTCTTTTAGAATTCCGGCAAAAGTCAACCCTTGCCGGAATTCTTGTTTATATCGTTGCAACAGTATTCATTTCTGCATTATGCTTTAAAAAAATTATCCATCCAACAGTTTGGAATGCTCTTTTTTGGACAATTTTTATGTTTATTGCAGTTAATGTTTCTAGTAAAAGTTTTATGCAGGAAACTAAAGGTAAAGGCTTGTTTAATTATCTATATTACAATCCCCGACAATTTATTTTAAGTAAAATCATCTATAATATGCTGTTAATGGCCGTTTTAAGTTTGTTGACTTTTTTCTTTTACTCGTGGTTTGTTGGCAGTATGGTTCAAGATATGGGTATGTTTTTACTAGCATTGATCTTTAGTTCTTCAGCTTTTTCAGGAATTTTAAGTTTAATGAGCGCTATCGCCTCTAAAGCCAATAATAATATAAGTTTAATGGCCATTTTAAGTTTCCCAGTTTTAATGCCTTTATTATTAGTTTCTGTTAAATTAAGTAAACATGCTATTGATGGTTTGGCATGGAGTGTTAGTTACAAATATTTACTAATATTAATAATGCTAAATTTTGTTGTAGTAGCATTGGCTACACTATTATTTAATTACCTTTGGAAAGAATAAATTATGATTAAATGGTGGAAAATATTAGGCGCATTTTTTATCCTTTATACTTTGGTATGGGGTATGTTAGCGCCTGTACCACATTTAGATATATTAAATGAAACCATTCGTAATTTGTTTTATCATGTGCCAATTTGGTTTGCCATGTTATTTATGATGGGTTACTCGGTAGTTTTTGCAATCAAGCATTTATCAAAAAACGATTTGCGTTCAGATATTATTAGCGATCAAGCCGCTCAAACAGGTTTATTTTTTGCATTACCTGGATTACTAACTGGTTGTATGTGGGCTAAATTTACTTGGGGAACCTGGTGGACTTTTCAAGATCCAAAATTAAATGGAGTTGCCATAGCTGTATTAATTTATTTAGCGTATTTTATTTTAAGAAGTTCAATTCCTGATGAACAAAAACGTGGACGCATTGCGGCTGTTTATAATATTTTTGCTTTTGTCATGATGTTTGTATTCATTATGATTTTACCTCGTTTAACAGATTCATTACATCCAGGAAATGGTGGCAATCCTGCCTTTGGTAAATATGATTTAGATAGTGGGATGCGTATGGTATTTTATCCAGCAGTAATCGGTTGGGTATTATTAAGCATTTGGATTTTAGATGTAAAAAAACGTTTAGCCATTTTAACTCATAAAAAAAATGAAGAATAGAATCATCTTATTTATTACAAGTTTGCTAGTT
>CANHPI010000125.1 GCA_947462425.1 Bacteroidota bacterium | reverse complement strand
TGAAGCGTACATATAACTTCTTATTGTACTACCATCTCCTTTAATAATGATATCCTCATTTTTAATTGCATTGTTTATAAAATTTCCTATTGCAAAATGAGTGTCTAGTGGTAAATAGGGTCCTACAAATGCGAAACATCTAGCAATTTTAATGGGCAGATTGTCTTTTTCAAAATAAGTAGAACTGTATAATTCTGCAATTCGTTTTCCTTCGGCATAAGCTGAATTTGAATTGTTGATATTTATTTTAAAACAATCATTCTCATTTATATGTGTTTGGTTCCAGGGTTGTTTACCATAAATTGCTCCGGAGCTTACAAATAAGAACCCCTCTAATGGTTGAGTGATTGCAAAGTCCAAAACATTTCTTGTTCCAATTGTTATTGTATCCATCATTAATAATGGATTATTTTTATTTAATGTTTCACTAGCAGCTGTTGCTGCATGAATAATGAATTGAAAATTTTCATCTAAATAAAAATCATAGTTTAGAATATCCCCCTTAACAAATTTGACTGTTTTAGTTTGTTCTTTATAAAAAGGATATTCTGTTAAGAATGCTTCTGGGTTTCTGGTAAGTGTTGTAATAGAAGCATTTAATACTAGTTTTTCATTTACATAAATAAAACTTTCTAATAACCACTTACCAAAAAAACCAGTTCCACCAGTTAAAAAAATTGACTTGCCCCTAAACGATTCCCAGATATCTTGGGTGTTTTGATAAATATGCTCTAAATCTTCAATAGGAAGTCTTTTCATTATAAAGTACTAATATACTTTCTTACTGTGTTAACAATATAATCATAATGAAATTGATTTAGCCCTGGCCATACACCAAGCCAAAATGAATTGTTCATTAGTAAATCGGTGTTTTTTAAATTATCAATTGTACGATAATTCAAATTATAATAGGCTGGCTGTTTTAGAAGGTTGCCTCCAAAGAATAATCTAGTACCAATTTTATTTTGTTCTAAATATTCGACAAATTTGTTTCTATCTATTGGGCTTCCTTCTCTTACAGTTAACATAAATCCAAACCAACTTGGTTCTGAATTTTCAGTTGCCACTGGTAAAATGAAATGTTCTTCAAACTCTTTAAACATTTCTGAAAGGATTGCGTGATTCTCTTTTCTTCTTGCTACAAAATGGTCAGCTTTTGTTAATTGACTTAGTCCAACCGCAGCTTGCATATCAGTAACCTTCAAATTAAATCCAATATGAGAATAAGTATATTTATGATCATAGCCATCAGGCAAATCACCTAATTTTTGACAGTATCTTTCACCACATGTATTGTCTTTCCCAGGTGGACACCAACAATCTCTTCCCCAATCTCTAAAACTCTCGGTAATTTTTTTAAGTGAGGCATTGTTTACTAATACTGCTCCACCTTCACCCATTGTGATATGATGAGCTGGATAAAATGAAAGTGTTGCTAAATCGCCAAATGTTCCAGTTTTTTTACCTTCATATTTTGCGCCCAATGAATCACAATCGTCTTCAACTAACCATAAATTATACTTTTTAGCAATTGCCATAACAACACTTAAGTTAAATGGATTACCCAAAGCATGTGCAAGCATAATTGCCTTTGTTTTTGGTGTTATTGCTTTTTCAATATCTTCAACTTTAATATTATAAGAAGGAATATCTACATCTATAAATACTGGTATACATCCGAATTGAATCATAGGATTGATAGTTGTAGGAAATCCGGCTGCAACTGTAATAATTTCATCACCTGGCTTTATAGCTCTATCTAATAGCTTAGGTGAAGTCAAAGCATAGAATGCTAATAAATTTGCCGAGGACCCTGAGTTAACAAGAAATGAGAATCTACTTCCAAAATATCTTGCCAATTCTCTTTCTAACTTCATTGAAAATCTTCCAGCAGTCAACCATGCATCCATCATTGACTCAATTCCCCAAAGGACATCTTCTTCATCAATTACTTTTCCTGAAACTGGAATATAACTCTCACCAGGAATAATTACTTTATTAATGTTTTTACTAAATTTTTCAATTAAATGTTTCTTTAAACTTTCGTCGTTAAGATTGTCAAAATCAATGCCTTTTAAAATTTCAATGTTTTTATTCATTCTTATTTATTTTATAATAAATATCTAAATACTTGGTTTGTTTCTTGTAATAAAAATTCTCACTATCTATATAATTAACTATACTCAGAGGGATTCTAGTTTTATCATCTTTTAAGAAAATCAATTTGTTAAAATTATTTTTTTTAAAATTTACAAAAATTGAGTTAGTATCTTTTAAAGAAAATGATGATCCTGGATGCCACCACAAAGGAATCTTAGATGGTGATTTTAAATTAAATTCAGCATATGACCATTCCATTCTTGGTCCAAAAAATAATTTATCTCCTTTTGTAATTAAAAGTTTTAATTCTTCGTTAATGCTAATAAACTTAGGGGTGACATTTAGTCCTTTAAAAAATCCAGAATCAATTTTTGTTAATTTTGTGTTTTCAAAAAAAGTGCCATAACCTACACCACGCATTCGATATCTAGTTAATCCAAGTGATATTGAATAAAGGAAAATGAAAGTAATAAAAGATATTAATATAAATATGAAATTATCTTTCATTTTAATTAAAAAAAATAAACAAATTAAATCTGAAGTAATTATAATTGGTAAATTATTAATCTTAATATCCCAATCTGTAAAAAAAGCAAAATAAGCTATTAATTGTATAATTAAATGATAAACAAATAGTGTTTCTTTATAACTTTTAAATGTTTTGTATAGAATTACTGAAGATGTGACTGCAAATAAGAGCAATAAAACAAGATTGGGTTTATTAAAGTAAAATACCTCTGCCAGTTGATTTATCTGGGGAATTGCTCTACCGGAAATGCCAAAAAACGATTTTCCAATTTCATAAAATGAAAATGAAAAATCAAATAAGGATAAAAATAAAAAATAATAAAATAAGATACTCGTTATCAAAATTGAGCTTATTATAAATAATTTTTTATTAATAATAAATTTATTATTAATAAAAAATATTAAAAAAACAGACATGCATATTAAGATTCCTACATTTTGTTTTGAAAAGAATAAAAATCCAAAAAACAAGAATAAAACTGAATAGATTATTTTTTTGGGGGTTTCCTCAATTATTAAAAAAGTAGTTGACAATATAACAACTACAGCATTTAATTGAGAAAATATACTATGCCATATATGGTTGGTTGTTATGATCGGTATAGATATAGATATCAGTATTAAAGAAAATAAAATATATTTATTTTCAAAATTATTTGTGTTGAAATAGATAATTAAAATGAAAAATATGACAAAATAAAAGTGTAGTAAGGAAGATAGTAATAAAAAATTCCAATTGTAAGGAATAAACATTAAAGTAATTTTCATCCATCCAATCATAGACAATGGTAAAGTATTAATAAAATCAATATATGGAATTTCATCATTTTTAAGCCTATATGCACAATCAACTAATGGACTTAGATCATAACCTCCAAATTGAAACTGAAATACATCAATAGTGAAAAAGTAAATAAATAAAGACAAAATAAAAGTAAATCCAATTATAAAACTATTACTTCTTGATACGCTATTCATAATTACAATTTATTAATTATAAATTCTGGAGACCACTTAACAACATAAGAGATTATTCGCCATTTTAGATTTGGATAAACTTCAAAACTTTTGAAATTACTAAATATAGATGCTGCAACAACTGAACTATCTACTGCTATTTTAGGAATAACAAGATCTTTAGTCATTTTCGTATTAACAACACCGGGTGTTATTGCTTGAACCACTATATTTCTATGTTTAAGATTTTGTCTTAATCCAAATAAGTACTGATGAAACCCAGCTTTTGCTGAACCGTAGATAAAGTTAGATTTTCTTCCTCTAAGTGCTGCAATAGAACTCATGCCTATTATCCTTTCTAAATAGGGATTATTGTCGTTAATTAATTCATTCAAAACAGCAACTGCTCCTGTATAATTTACACTTACATTATTATTCCATTTTTGAATATCATTTATACATTCTTCATTATTATATAAAATACCAGCTGCATACATAATCCACGTAGGTTTTTCAGATAATTGTTTAACAAAATCTGTGGCCGATGAAACACTTACGTCAAAATAGATAATTTTAGAATTGTCGGTTAAATGATTGTCTGTAATCCAGTTTTGCATTAGTTCTATATTTCTAACAGCCATTAATAACTTCCCAGTAGGATATTTATTAATAAATTTAAGTGCTGTAGCTTTAGCAATATCACTATTTCCACCTATAATTAAAAAGATAGGAAGATTAATTTGACTTAATCTTACAGATTGATGCGAAACGAATTTTTTTGATCTAGGTAATTGATTAGGATATTGTAAATCGTAGTTCATTTTTGACATTCTTGCATCTTTGGTTAGGTAAATTTTTCCTCCATAACTTGTAACAATTTCATCAAGTTGGTCAAGTATATTCAAAAGGTTTTTTGATATTTTTATGTCTAGTGCTAAAGTATATCCTTCGATAGGAAATTCAAGAAATCTGTTTTCATGAGATTTTCCAAATAGCTTTAATACTGCTAAAAATGATCCTAATTTATTATTTGATAAAATTTCAAGTATTTTTCTTACAGCTTCATAAGAATTTTCTTTCGGAATTACAAATTGATATTGAATAAAACCATTTTGTCCATAAATTCGATTCCAATTGTTTATCTTATCAAGTGGATAAAAATATGGGTCATAATGAGTTATTAAATTATCAATTTTAGAAGATGGTTTGTAATAAAATAATTTATTAAATATTTTTATTGATAAGGGATTCAATATCCAAGAAGGGAAGAAAAAAGGAATATTTAGAAAAGGTTTATTATGAACTATTAAAGGATCTTTGTTATTTATAACCTCAGAAAATTTAGCGTGTTCACCTAGTAATAAAACAGATCGTCCGATGTCCTTACCTCTAGCAAAACAATCTATCCAGGCAACTGAATAGGTATAATTATTATATTTTTCAAAAAATGAAAAAATCTCAGTTAAGTTTTTAGCTCTTATTGCAGTTTGTTTAATAAAAGATGTTTCAATTTTTTTAAGCTTAAATTGTACTTCCAAAATAAAGCCAGAAAGTCCCATGCCTCCTGCAGTCTGGTTAAATAGTTCTTCTTCTGGTTTAGCAGTGATTATATCTCCCGTTTCGTTGATTATTTTAACTTCTATTACATGGTCGCTAAATACTCCATCTATATGATGATTTTTGCCATGTATATCTGATGCAAAAGCTCCACCTACTGTGATGAATTTTGTTCCAGGAGTAACAGGTAGAAAATATCCTTTTGGTACAACGTATTCAAGTATAGTTGATAATAAAACTCCAGATTGACACGAAATAACACCAGTAAATTCGTTAAATTCTATTATTTTATTAAGTGCTAAAGATGAGATTATTTTGTTTGAAATCGACGCGTCTCCATAACATCTTCCATTACCTCTTGCGATTACTTGTTGGTTATCATTTATAAGTTTTTTTGCTTCTTCGTAATCGTTGGGTGTAAATGAGTCACATTCTACACTTGGATAAAGTCCCCAATTAGCAATTATATTTTTCATTTAAGTTTTATTATAATTTCATAAAAATAAATACTAACAAAAAATATTAGTGAAATTAATAACTCTTTATTTTTCAATATTCTTTCAACCGGGTCCTCGGATTTATTTTTACTCTGATCGAAATAGAAAAGTGAAATACTTGCAGCTGATAGATTCAATAATACGAAAAATATTGAACTTGTTATATTTAAAACAAAATACGCATGTATATTTAAAAGCACAATAGAGCTCATTGCAAAATTAATCATTATTATTTGCAAAAAAATTGTGTCGTCAGCTGAGTATCCTCGACCAGGAATATCTTTAACACTTGAATTAAGGCACTCCATAAATCTTTTATTTGTAGACAATGACAAGACTGCTAAAGTTATTGTTACAATAAACCATCCTGTAATTTTAACATCACAGATTATCGCCCCATAAAATATACGAATTAAGTAAAAGCTACTAAGTAAAATAATATCAATGAATCTTATTGCTTTACCAATTATTGAATAATAATAATTAGTTATGAAATAAACAAACGAAATTAATAAAGCCCACTTGTTTATAGAAAAACTTATAAAAAAAGCAATAATTATAAGTAATGCTGCCAAATAAAATGCTAAGCTTATATCTATAACGCCACTCGCTAAAGGTCTATATCTTTTGGTTTGATGTAGTCTGTCATTTTCAACATCTCTAATATCATTTAAAATATAGCCCCCTGAAGCTAATAGGGAAAAAGAGAGAAAACCAAGTACAAGATTAAGTAATGAGTAAAAATTTAAATTTTGGGATAGAATTAGAGGTAAGGCAATAATCAAATTTTTGATCCAGTGCTTAGGTCTAATTAATTTTATATATTTATTTTTTAACATTAATTATACCTTTTGGAGTAATTCTAAATGCGTTTTTACAATGTTTAAATATTATCAAATCATCCTTTGAATCTCCCATGTAATCAAATTCCGTCCATCTTTCTTTTATAAATTTAAGCTTATTAAGTCCCTTTAAGTTGATTGTTTTGCTGCCATGTATTTCATCAAATGATTTTTGTTCATCTAGAATATTTTTTACAAAAAAATCTGGCGAGGCACTAACTAGTAATATTTTATCATAATGATGCCTGTTATCTGACAGCCATTGTGTTACATACTTGTTTGTTAAAAATTGGATTGGGTAATTTATTTTATGATTTTTAAGTAAGTCCATTTTTAAATCAAGAACGCTCTTTCTTTTAAAAAAAAAATGGTTTATGATATAAAAAGGATTTTCAATAATTTTTTTAAAAAAAGCCTCTTTAAAAAAATCGTTTATTAAAAAAGTGCCATCAAAATCAATTACACATACCATTTTTTAATCTATTTTTTGAAATATAGAAATCGATATCTGATTCCATTAATTCGGTTGCTGTAGTATTGTTGTAATTGTTTTTATACCAATTTATGGTAAGTTGCACTGCAGTTTGCGCATTTAAAACTGGCTTCCAATTTAATTCTGTTGTTGCTTTAGTAATATCCAGTTTCAACAATCCTGCCTCATGAGGACTATTACTATTAACTTCTACATTATAGGTTCCAGAGGCCCAGCAGTTTATTGACTTAACAACCATTTCTTCTACCGATAATGCATCATCTGGATTTGGCCCAAAATTATATGCTTGTGCAAATTTAATTGGTTCCAAATTTAATTTTAAACCCAATTCAAGATAACCAAATAGTGGTTCAATTACATGTTGCCAGGGTCTGACTGCATTAGGATTTCTTATCACAACTTCCTTATTTGCATTTAATGCTTTAGCAATATCTGGTATGAGTCTATCTTTTGACCAATCCCCACCACCAATTACGTTACCTGCTCTGCCAACTGCTATTGCTTTTTGATGTTGATCGTATTTGTTTAAATTAAAAAATGAATTTTTATAGGAATCAATAACCAATTCACAACAAGCCTTACTTGCACTATAAGGATCAT
>CANHPI010000124.1 GCA_947462425.1 Bacteroidota bacterium | reverse complement strand
ATTAGCTGATAAATTATCTAAAGATGAAGCAGCTAAAAAAGCAGAAGCTGCAAGATTAGCAAAAGAAAAAGCAGATAAGGAATTAGTTGATAAATTATCTAAAGAGGAAGCAGCTAAAAAGGCGGCAGCTGATAAAGCAGAAGCAGGTAGATTAGCGAAAGAAAAAGCTGATAGAGAATTAGCTGATAAACTCGCTAAAGAGGAAGCGGCTAAAAAAGCAGCGGCTGATAAAGCAAAGGCAACAACAAATCCTATTGATTTAACGATTGATAAATATAAAAAAGCAAAAGAAAAAGCAGATGTTCTTTTTAGCGAAAAAAAATATCCACAATCTAAAATAGCATACGAGGAGGCTTTAATTGCTAAAGCTGGAGATCCTTATGCAAAAGGACGTTTAGCCGAAATAGAAAAATTATTAAAATCAGACATTGCTACTGCTGCTTCTATCGATTCTAAACAAAGGGAATTGTTAAGTAAATATTCTCCTGGTATTACTGAAGAAAAAATTGTTAGTAAAGGCGTAGTTATTCTGCAAAGAGTTTTAGTAAAAGATTCTTCGGTATACATATATCAAAAAAAAACATTTAATTGGGGAGGTGTTTCTTATTTTAGAGATGCTAAACCTATAACAAAATCTACCTTTGAACAAGAAACAAAACCTTAATAATTATTATGCAAAATATTTTTGAAGACATACATTGTTGTGTATGTGGAAACACAAAATCATCCGAGTTTACAATTACCTACGAAAAGGAAAAATTTTCTGTAGTTGAATGTAAAAAATGTTCTTTTACTTTTATCCCTCCTTATTTTAGAAAACAAATTTCGTATGAAAATTATAAGGACGAAAATGTTGCTAACGCCGTGCGAAATGGTAATAATTGGGTAAAAATAGAACGTCATAAATTACGTTATAATTTAATAAAAAAATATAAGCCAAGCGGGTCATTATTTGATTTAGGTGCAGGTTGGGGACATTTTATGTTAACTGGTAAGATGTTAGGTTATGATGTTTATGGAATTGAAATTTCAGAACAACCTTATCTTTACTCTAAAAATGATTTAAAATTACCGGTTGATCATATTGATTTTTTTGATATGAATGAAGATAAAACATTTGATATTATAACCATGTGGGATGTTTTAGAACATATTGATAAAGCAGATGATGTTATCGCTAAATGTTCTCGAATTACTTCTAAAAATGGAATTATTGTAATTCAAGTTCCTCAAATTGATTCTTATTTTGCTAAAAAGCATAAGGACAATTGGAAAATGATGGGTTTAGATCATGTAAATTATTTTGGAAAAAAAACCATTACACAATTGTTAAAAAAACATGGTTATGAGGTGGAAACAATTAAATCCTCTTTTGAAATAAAGTTGTTTATCATGTATACAATCCTTCCATTATTAAAAAGATTAAGGGGAGAAAAAAAACAGACTCAGCAGCAAGCTAATAATGCAATTAAAGCTTCGGAAAGGCAACAGTATTTTAATACGTTTACACAAAAACCAATGTGGAAATTGAAGTTATTTATGAAAATACATAACTTAATTTATAAAACATTAGAGGCATTAAATATTGGAGAGGAAATGATTGTTGTTGCCAGAAAAACAAACTAATTTTTGTATACTTGCAAATGGTTAAATTATAAAAGATAGAGCTTTTTTCTATTCTGCGGAAGTGGGGATGTAAATTGCAACTTTAAACTTTTATTATAGTTTATTTCTGAGCAGTTAAAAACACGTAGCTAATGATATTTGCTCCCATTTTCAATGATTTTTCATGTGATTCCTGGCTATCTTTATGAACTTCATAACTTTCCCAACCATCACCTAAATCACATTCAGAATCATAAAAACAAATTAAACGTCCTTTATAAATTAAACCAAACCCTTGTGGTGGTTTATTATCGTGCTCATGAACTTTAGGTAATCCTTTATCAAAATTATAAGTTTGATGATAAATTGGGTGAGTAAATGGAAGTTCCACTAAATCTAATTCGGGAAATACTTTTTTAAGTTCAGTTCTTATAAATTTATCCATTCCATAATTATCTGATACATGTAAAAATCCACCAGCAATTAAATATTTGCGTAGATTTTCTGCTTCCTGATTTGAGAATACGACATTACCATGACCAGTCATGTGTAATAATGGGTAATTAAAAATCTCACTACTTCCAACTTCAACAATAGCTTGTTCAGGATTAATAGTAGTTTTAATATTTGTATTACAGTATTTAATTAAATTTGGAAGAGATGTTTCTATATTAGCATACCAATCACCTCCTCCACTATATTTTAATAAACCAATTTGATAAGATTGACTAAATGCTAAATTTATATTTGCTAGTAAATAAATAAATAGTAGTTTAAAAAGTTGTTGCATTATTATATCGTTATTTTATAAATGTTCTTTTATTTCTTTTCCAGAAACTCAAATTAAATCAACTGTTCCAAATATATAGTCTTAATTTTTTAGTTATCAAACGAATAAGTAAATTCATTAAAATAAAAGCAACTATTTTTTTTGAGAAAGTTTAAAAAGCAATTCTTTTTCTGTTTTACTAAGATTTTCATAACCATTTTTAGAAATTTTATCAAGCAATTCATCAATTGTTTTTTGATTAGCATTACTTGAATCATTCACTGATTTATTTTTATTATTGTGCACGACTTTAAGCATAGATTTTTTTTTGATCTTAAAAAATGATAATTCAGATATGTCTCTACCATTCTTTAGCATGTATCCAAAAAATAATCCAAAAAAGGCACCGCCAAAATGTGAAATTTTTCCACCGGTATTTATATTAAAATCTATTATTGTTGAAATCGCAAAAATGAGTAAAGCATAATATTTATATTTCATTTGTATTATACCAAATAAACTTACCGGTAAATTGGGAATATAAATGGCTAAACTTGTAACAATACCAATTACGGCTGCCGAAGCCCCAAATAAAATAGATAAAGCAAATACACTTGGAAATATGGCTGATAAAATCAGTAGAATTATTCCGCCAAATAACCCGCTCAAAATGTATACGTATAACAATTTTTTTTCGGAAAGAAAATTTAAAAAAGTTTGTGCAGAAAAATAAAGCAAAAGCATATTATAAAAAACATGTCCTAAATCTTTATGAGAAAACATATAGGTAAACAATGTCCAAAATTTAAATACAAACTCGTTTATATTTAATGGAAGTGCCAAATTATCAGTTAAAACAGATGTATTAAAAATCCCTGTACTGATATTAATAATGAAAAACAAAGTAATATTAACAACTAGCAGTATAGTTAATTTATTATGCTTTTGTAATTCGTTTTTTATATTTTGAATAAATGACATAATTACTAATAGAAGAAGTTTTTATTTCGTTTCCAAATTAACATAATAATAATACCAACCGCTAATCCTCCTAAATGTGCAAAATGCGCCACATTATCATTGGCAAAAAAACCATTATATAGTTCAAACAAACTATAACCAATAACTAAGTATTTTGCTTTTACAGGAATTACAAAATACAATTGCAATTCAGTATTTGGAAACATCATGGCAAAGGCAACTAATAAACCAAACACTGATCCTGAAGCACCTAATAAAATGGTATATTCGTTATTAAATGTACTGATAGCTAATTGTAAGGCTGCGGCACCTAAACCACATAATAAATAGTAATTTAAAAATCGTTTTGCTCCCCAAATATTTTCTAGTATAGAACCGAACATATATACACCTAGCATATTTAAAAAAATATGAGAAATATCAGCATGCATAAACATGTATGTAATAAATTGATGTGGCCTAAAATTTGGAGTTCCAATTGGAAAGAGATCAAGATAACGATCTAAGTCTAATGTATTACTCAATAAAAATTTTGCAATAAATAATACACTATTAATGATTAAAATATTTTTAACCACCATCGGTAGTTGTTGAAATTGTCGTGGTTTAAATTCTTGAAAACTCATGCCTTATAAACTATTTTTTAAAAAACGCATCCAACTCTAATTTACTCATTTCCATAATCACAGGTTTACCATTTGGACTATACATGGGGTTTTCGCATAAAAATAAATGTTCTAACATCAATGTAATTTCTTGGCCATCCAGTTGTTTACCATATTTTATACCAGCACTTTTAGCCATACTCTTACACATGTTTTCAAATGGATCCATTTTAACATCAAAGGTATTTAATTTGTAGGTTTCTAAAATGCCTTCAACCATTTCTTGTGTGTTAAATTCTCCTAATTCTGCAGGAGTTCCCTGAACTACGATGGTATTTTTACCAAAAGGTTCAATTTCAAACCCTAATAATTTAAAATGAGGCATTAAAGTTTCCAATAACATAAAATCATTGGGCGTTAATTCAATCGTAACCGGAAATAAAACTTGTTGTGATGCCGCTCCAAAATTTTGGTCTTTAGTAGCAATATAATGTTCATATAAAATACGTTCATGCGCACGTTGCTGATCAATGACTAATAACCCGTTTTCGTGAGCAGAAATGATATATTTGTTATATAACTGAAATCCTTTATGCGTAAATGCTTGATGATCTAATTTAGTTTGTTCAGCTTGTTTTTCTAATTGTAAATTTTCAATTTCTGCTTTATAATCTGTTAGGCTATAATTTTGATATAGGCTTTCCCAATTTTGTTTATTATTTTTTTGCAGATCACTTTCTTGTGGTTCTTTATAGCCTGATGAAGAATTTGATGATTTTGGAGAGTTACTATTAAAAGGATTATAATCTCTGTTAACATTTACTGTTGGTTGAGAAACCGATTTTGTATAATCAATTTCAAAACTCATTTCACTATTAAAATCAAGGCTAGGAGCAAGATTAGCTTTTCCTAAAGCACGTTTAACAGAGCTATGTAAAATAGCATAAATAATTTTCTCATCCTGAAATTTAATTTCTGTTTTTGTTGGATGAATATTAATGTCAATAAATTCAGGATTTACTTCTAAAAACAAATAATAGGCTGGATGCGAATCGTTTGAAATTAATTCGCGATAAGCCTCAGCTATAGAATGATGTAAGTAGGGACTTTTAATAAATCTATCATTCACAAAAAAATATTGATCTCCACGGCGTTTTTTTGCACTTTCAGGTTTCCCAACATAACCTGATATTTTTACAACGTCTGTTATTTCATTTATCTGAACTAATTTACCTTGCAGGCTTTTGCTAAATAATCCCGAAATACGTTCAATAAGAGATGCTGGAGGTAAATTATAAATTTCGTTGCCGTTACTGTATAATTGAAAATGAATGTCGGCATGAGGCAAACATACGCGTTCAAACTCATCAATGATGTGTTTAAGTTCTACATTATCATCTTTTAAAAAATTACGTCGTGCCGGAATATTGAAAAATAAGTTTTTAATACTAAATGATGATCCTGTTGGTGCTTGACATTCTTCTTGTTTAATAAATTTATTTCCCTCAATTATGATTAATTGCCCAACAATATCTTCTGCACGTTTTGTTTTTAATTCAACCTGAGCAACAGCAGCAATACTAGCTAAGGCTTCGCCTCTAAATCCTTTAGTATGAAGTTGAAATAAATCTTCTGCCTTTTTTATCTTTGAGGTTGCATGACGTTCAAAAGCCATTCGCGCATCCACAGGATTCATTCCTAAACCATTATCAATAACTTGTACCAATGTTTTTCCAGCATCTTTTATAATTAATTTTATAAAAGTGGCTTTTGCATCAATGGCATTTTCGAGCAACTCTTTTACTATTGATGCAGGTCTTTGAACAACCTCTCCAGCAGCTATTTGATTTGCTACACTATCCGGTAATAGGGTAATAACATTTTGCATGGCTGCAAAGGTAATTTATTACTTGATTTACCCTAAAAAAGTGAGTGTATTTATAAAATAGTAAAAAAAAGTTATAATTTATTTTTTGTAAAAGAATTTTTTTTATATATTTCCAAAAAATTAATAGATTATGTCGACAAAAATTAAGGCTTCGTCAAAAAATAAAAAAGCAACATCAAAAAATGTAACTAAAAAAATGGTTGCAAAAAAAACAGTTGTTAAGAAAAAAATAGCGACTAAGCCTGCGGCTAAAATCAAAAAAGCGGTTGCTCCTGTTAAAAAAGCAGTTGCTAAAAAGATTGTTAAACCTGTTAAGAAAGTGGTTTTAAAAAAAGTTGCTAAGACTGTAAAAAAGGCAGCTCCTAAAAAAGTAGTTGCCAAAAAAATTAATAAAACTGTTACAAAAGCTGTGGCAAAAAAAGTTGTTAAGCCTGTTAAAAAGGTTGCACCTAAAAAAGTAGTTGCCAAAAAAATCAATAAATCTGTTATAAAAGTAGCTCCAAAAAAAGCTGCTAAACCAGTTAAAAAAGCAGTTGTAAAAACTATAGTTAATAAAAAGCCTATTGTTAAAGCTAAACCTATAATTTTAAAGGTTGAAAAACCAATTATTATAAAAGAACCAAAGGTTAAAGCTGAAAAACCAGTTAAAGACAAAAAGGTAAAAGCACCCATTGTAAAAAAGCCTTTGGTTGCGCCAACTACCTTTAGAAAAACAGAGGCATCTGCACCATCTAAATTTATTAAAGAACCTGCAGGTAAATTTGAAATGGAGTTTGTAATCAGAGCTTCAGAAGACATGGTATTTGAATTTGTAAGTACAGAAAGTGGATTATCTGAATGGTTTTGTGATGATGTAAATATCAGAGATGGCATTTTTACTTTTAATTGGGACGGACAAATTCAACAAGCTAAATTAGTGAAGGAATTACCACCTATTTCAATCAGATATCAATGGTTAGACAAAAATGATGGAAGTTATTTTGAGTTTAAAACACAAAAAGATGAATTAACAAATGATATTTCATTGATAATTACTGACTTTGCTATTGATAAGGCTGATGAAATTTCCGCAAAATTATTATGGCATAGTCAAGTAGATAAATTACTTCACGTACTAGGATCTTTCTTTTAATAACTAAAACCTCAGTTTCACCCAAATTAACAAAATAAGTAAAACTTTAGTTAGTATATTTGTCAAATTATAAATTTAAAAATTAACTACCATCGCATAAACATCTACTTAAATTTTTATTGTTCTAAATAATTTAATTGTAGTCCTATGTCTATGCATCTTCTTAGTGATAATGAGCTAGTTAAGCTCTACATGAATGGTAACGAAGAATCACTTTCAATTCTAGTAAAACGTCATAAGCGTCGAATTTTTTCATATATTTATTTGATAACGCGCAACAAAGCGTTAACAGAAGATGTGTTTCAGGAAACTTTTTTTAAAGTTATTCAAACTTTAAAAAAGCAACAGTATAACGAAGAAGGTAAATTTTTGCCATGGATTTTACGTATTGCTAAAAATTTAATTATTGATCATTTTAGGAAAATTAAAAAAATGCCATCTATTGCTTCGGTTATTAATGATGAAGGAGAAGAAACTAGTATTTTTGATATTATACCTGATAATAGCGAAAGTTCTAAAGATACGCCAGAAACAAGACAATTTAAAAAACAAATTCGATCTATAGTTAATGATTTACCATATGACCAAAAAGAAGTGGTGATTATGAGGACAT
>CANHPI010000123.1 GCA_947462425.1 Bacteroidota bacterium | reverse complement strand
AGGATATGAATACGGGCATACTTTATGGGATTTAACATGGAGTTGGTTAATTATGGGCAACGCGTTTGCGTTTACTCATAATTGGATTCAGTGGTACGAATATACAGGAACATCGGGAGGAAGTTTGTGGGCATTAGTTGTCAATGTTTTATTTTTTATTGCCTTAAAAAACAAAAGCTATACAATTAAAAGTTTTGCTAAACCTGCTGCTGCAATAATAATTCCAATTGTATTATCTTACTTAATTTTATCAATTAGTACTACTCATTTAAATTCCAAAGACACTTATAAAACAGTTGTAGTTCAGCCAAATGTTGATCCATATAATGATAAATTTTATTTTGAACCATCTGTTCAGTTACATAATTTACAAGTTCAGCTTAATGGAAAATTAGATTCAACCGTTGATTTTTTAGTGTTACCGGAAACCTACTTAACTGAAAATATTTTTGAAGGTCAAGAAAATAAATCTTATTCACTGCATTTTTTAATGGACAGTATCCTAAGATATTATCCCAAAATGACAATCATTACTGGTGCAAGCACGATGTATGCATTTAAACACGGTGAAGAAAAATCATCAACAGCTCAAAAATTCAATGATGCTGATGAATATTTTGATTCATTTAATACCGGAATGCAATTAAACAATGATGGGATATCCTATTATCACAAATCAAAATTAGTTCCGGGTGTAGAGCGCATGCCATTTCCAGCATTATTTAAACCTTTAGAAAGTTTAGCAATTGATTTAGGTGGCACAATGGGAAGTTTAGGCACTCAAGACGAACGCGCTGTGTTTTTTAGTCATGATAAAAAAGTTGGAATTGCTCCTGTTATTTGTTACGAAAGCGTGTACTCTGATTATGTGGCAGAATATGTTAGAAATGGAGCAAATCTAATATTTATCCTTACAAATGACGGCTGGTGGGATAACACTCCGGGCCACAGGCAACATTTAGCTTACGCCAAATTAAGAGCAATTGAAACTCGCAAAGAAATTGCCCGTTGCGCAAATACCGGCATTTCATGTTTTGTAACACCTTACGGAGAAATAGAGCAAGCAACACCATACTGGGAAGATGCAATTATTACAAAAAACCTAACGCCAAATAACACTCAAACATTGTTTGTGAAATTTGGAGATATCATTTCATACGCTTCTTCACTTATAGCCATTTTACTATTAATTTGGAGTCAATTGTTACGTTTTAAAAAATCATAATAGGGTAATAAATTTGGGCGTGCCCCGCAAAAGGCTGCGGGTCGTGCTTTACGCTTCAATCTTTTTTTTCGTACCTCAAAAAATGGATTTTCGCTGCAATCACTCACGCAATTCATCCAAAATTAGACGTATAAATTTCTTCTTCAAATTAATGTGCATGAAGGATAGAACGGAAAAACTTTTACGTAAAGGAGAGAAGTAAAAGATTACTCAAAAGGATTTATTGAATTTTAATGGCTTTCATGATATCGCTTCGCTAAGTTGCATTGATAGCCTGACCGCTTTTCGCGAGCATGCCCAAAAAATTAGTTTGGGTGAACTCTAATAATTAGTAAATTTAACCTCGAAAAAACTAACTAAAACTAAACACTATATATGGAAAAATTTGATGTAACCATTATTGGTTCTGGTCCCGGAGGATACGTAGCTGCAATTCGTTGTGCTCAATTAGGAATGAAAACGGCTTTAATTGAAAAATATTCAACTCTTGGAGGCACTTGCTTAAATGTTGGTTGTATCCCTTCTAAGGCTTTGTTAGATTCATCTGAACATTTTCATAATGCGGTTCATAATTTCAAAGAACACGGTATTGATATTAATGCTCCAAAAGTAAATATCAAACAAATGATTGAACGTAAGCGCGGTGTTGTTAAAATGACTTGCGATGGCATTAATTTTTTGATGAAAAAAAATAAAATTACAGTGTACACTGGTGTAGGAAGTTTTGAATCTAAAACAGTTATCAATATTACAAAAGCAGATGGTACAAAAGAACAAGTTGAAACTATAAAAGCAATTATTGCAACGGGTTCAAAACCGGCATCATTACCGGGAATTGAAGTAGATAAAAAACGTATCATCACTTCTACTGAAGCTTTAGAAATGACGGAGGTACCAAAACACTTAATTGTAATTGGTGGTGGCGTTATTGGTTTAGAATTAGGAAGTGTGTATGCGCGTTTAGGATCTAAAGTTTCTGTAGTTGAATTTATGGACAGATTAATACCTGGAATGGACGCTAGTTTAGGAAAAGAATTACAACGCGTGATGAAAAAAACGTTAGGCGTTGAATTTTATTTAAAACATAAAGTGGCAAGCGTTGTAAACAAAGGTAAAGAAGTTACTGTAACTGCTGATAATGATAAAGGTGAGAAAGTTGAATTAAAAGGTGACTATGTGTTAATGTCAGTTGGACGTAAACCATATACCGAAGGATTAAATTTAGAAAAAGCAGGTGTTAAATTAGATGCCCGCGGAAGAGTTGAAGTTGACGCTCATTTAAAAACAAGTGCCGATACTATTTATGCTATTGGCGATGTAGTTGTTGGTGCTATGTTAGCTCACAAAGCTGAAGAAGAAGGTGTATTTGTGGCAGAACAAATGGCAGGACAAAAACCACATATTGACTATAATTTAATTCCGGGTGTTGTTTACACTTGGCCTGAAGTTGCGGCTGTTGGGCAAACCGAAGAGCAATTAAAAGAAAAAGGTGTTAAATATAAAGTGGGGAATTTTCCATTCAAAGCAAGTGGAAGGGCTCGCGCCAGCATGGATACTGATGGTTTTGTAAAAGTATTAGCTGACGAAAATACAGATGAAATACTAGGAGTTCATATGATTGGCCCTCGCACAGCTGATATGATTGCAGAAGCAGTTGTAGCTATGGAATTTAGAGCAAGTGCCGAAGACATTTCTCGTATGAGTCACGCTCATCCAACATTTACTGAAAGCTTAAAAGAAGCGGCCTTAGATGCAACTGGCAAACGTGCTTTACATATTTAGGAACTGATAAAAGACACAAGATAAAAGACAGGTTAAACTATAATCTGTCTTTTTTTATTTAACAAACAAAATCATGACTGAAGAATTAGATTCGAAAATATACCCGATGGGAAAAGTAAATCAAGTTGAATTTACTAAAGAAGTTTTATATCGTTGCATTATGATGGTTGAAGCGGCGCCTGTTAGTTTAAGAAAACGATTAGAAACAATTTCTGAAAAAGATTTAGAGTTAACTTATAAAGAAGGCGGTTGGACAATACGACAAATTGTACATCATGTGGCTGATTCGCATATTAATATGTTGATTCGTTTTAAATTAGCATTAACTGAAGAAAACCCAACCATAAAGCCTTATAATCAGGATTTATGGGCTGCAATGGCAGATTATAAATCGGCGCCACTAGAAAGTTCATTAATAATGTTTGAAGGAGTTCAACAACGTTTTTCGGCCTTATTAAAAACAATGAGTGAAAGTGATTTTCAGAAAACATATACACATCCCGAATACAACAAACAATATACGTTATCTGAAGCAACTCAATTATATGCCTGGCATGGCATGCATCATGTAGCACAAATTGAAGGAATTTTTAAATAATTTTTCTCAACTTCACTACAAAAAATACAAAAAAAATCCTCCTCTGCCAATGGCAGAGGAGGATTTTTTTTGAAAAGATTAATTTTACTTTAAAAATGTATCTATTGAAAAAATATTTGCAATTGGTATATGTTCAATTACACTCGAAAGTTGACTTTCGTCTGTTGCAAATATTTCGGTTGCAGGAATAAATTTGATTCTTCCTTCGTGTTCGCCATTTATAATTGTACCGTATTTCCTTATTCCATTAATTAAAATGATCATTGCCTGAGTCGTATTCATAATATCTTGTTTTTATTACTTTTAGTTAGGCAAACCTAGTGCCAAAATGTGACAAAATGTTTAAGGCAAGGTTATCAAAATGTAATTGCTTAATGCTAACGAGTTACCTAATGCGTTAAATTTTAATAATATATTATAAAGCAAAAAATCCGTTAACCAAATAGCTAACGGATTTTCAACTTATAATATAATACTAGATTACATATGAGAATCTAATTTTCCGGCTAATACATTTTTAGCAGCAACACCAACGTGTTTTTCAACTACTTCTCCGTTTTTAAAGAATAAAATTGTAGGTATGTTTCTAATACTATATTTAGCAGAAATTTCAGAGTTATTATCTACATTCACTTTTCCTACAACTGCTTTACCAGCATACTCAGTTGAAAGTTCTTCAACTACAGGGCCAACCATACGGCAAGGACCACACCACTCTGCCCAAAAATCTACCAATACAGGCTTGTCTGATTTTAATACTAATTCTTCGAAATTTGCGTCTGTTATTTCTAATGCCATTTTATTTGTGTTTTAAGGTTTATATTTTTTGAGTTACTAAATTAAGTCTGTTATACACAATAATCAAACTTTAAACCAAATAGTTTTCCATGCCTTTTTGACATTATTTTAAATAAAGGCAGATGACTCCTCATTTTAGGACTTTCTTTTATAATACTATTAATTTTAATATCTTAGCTAAAAATAAATTATGGAAGAAAACAATTTTACAAATCAAAATCCTCAACAAGGACAAAATATAAATCAACCATTTAATAGCAGTTTTATACAAACACCTGTTCCTAATTCAACTGCTGTATTGGTTTTAGGAATTTTATCCATAGTTTTTTGTTTCTGTTATGGTTTTATTGGAATGGTTTTAGGAATTATTGCTTTAATACTTGCATCGAAGGGAAATACATTATACAAGGCAAATCCAAATGCGTATTCATTATCATCTTTCAATAATTTAAAAGCCGGGAAAATTTGTGGAATTATTGGAGTGGTTCTATCATCATTATATTTATTAGTAATTGTTTTATACCTTGTAATTATTGGTACCGCATTAACAGCATTACCTTGGTCGCAAATGATGAATCAATAAAATAATAAGTGCTTTTGAAAATTTCAAAGGCATTTTTTATTTTCACAATTATGATTAATTGGTTAGAACATCACTTATTTTCCTGTTTTTTTAAATCCTATATTGGAATTAATTGCCCTGGTTGCGGTATGCAACGAAGTTTGATAGCATTATTAAAAGGAAATTTTGTTGAATCCTTTAAGTTTCATGCAGCGCTTATTCCATTTATTATAACGATCCTATTACTATTTCTTCAAATTCGAATTAAACATGTAAATGGAGGTAAATGGGTTATGTGGGCTTTTATAGTAACCACAACTATTACTGTAATTCAATTTATTTTAAAGCAAATAAATATTTTTAATTAAAAAATTACTAATTGGCTTTTTTTAGCAAACTAAAATCTTTTTTAAACCGTAATAAGTCTATTATGTTGTATTTATTTTCATTCATAAATACTATAACTAAAATTGATGAGGCTACAAAATAAGATATGATAGTGGAGTAACACGCTCCCAATAACTGATACCTTGATACAAAATAATGACTTGTACAAATAGTTGCCAATAAACCAAATGCGTTGGCTGTCACTAAAATTTTTTGCTTTCCTAATCCGGCAAAATAATGACTAATAATAGTAGCGAAGCTTATAAACAAAATGCCAGGAGATAAATACAACATCACTGTTTTTACATGAATAAAATCTTCGCCCAATAAAAAAACAAAAAAATCTCTCGGGATAAAATATAAAACTATCACACATAAAAAACTTAGTAAAAAACACACTTTGGCTAACAAAAAAGTAATTCTCGCATTGTTAGTTGAATCTTTAGCATTCGCAATATAAGTTAAAATAATAGGAGACACACTGCCGCTAATAATCCATAATGACTCGATAAGAGATGAAGAACTAGAATATATACCAACCAAAATAGTGTTACCCAATAAATAAAAATTATATCGATTACTAAGCATGTGACACAAATTGGCTAATTGATTATAAAATCCATTTTTCAAAATATTTGCTGGTTCAAATATTAGTAAATCACTGTGTTGATTTTTAAAAACTTTAAATACCTGAACGATAGACAATAAAATTGCAACTGAAAAAGAAACATATAAAGCAATAATATAGCTATCGGCAGTTTTATATTTAAAATAAAAAAAAGCAACTAATAATGTACCTAGTAATAAAGTTGGCTGAAGAAAATTAAGAAAATTATACTCCCTGATTTTTTCTTTAGCTAATAAAATAACCATATGAAACGAATGTAAAATAATTATAAAAGAAAGAATTCCAAGATGAATCCACTGTTCTTTAATTCCTATATCAAACCAAACAAAAAGCACCACCATTATTAAAGAACAAAATAGTGTGCAAAGCGCGGTCCAGAGTATCCCTAAAGAATATATTTTTTTCAAAGAAAATTTAGGGATAAAATATACTAGTGCATATCCTGTATAAATCTCATTAATAACCTGAATAATGGCAATATTTAAAATAAGTAAACTTATTTGTCCACGCACATCACTTCCCAATTGCTTAGATGAAACTAATAAAATAGCCAAATTCACAAAGGCAACAAAACCTTTGGTAAATAATGTTGATATGATGTTTTTTAACAAACTAAGCTTTTAAAAAAGAATTCTAAAAATATGAATTTTTAACGGACTTGTTACATAACCGTAAAATTTGCTCTATATTGTATGCGTATTATTTTTTAAGATAAAATTGAGGCGATTTATTAAAAACATATTATTATTTGCGGCACCGTTATTTATAAAAAAACGGGTTTTTGCACATTACCATTCTTTAAATTGGAAAAGCCTTTCTAAATCAGAATTTGATGCCGAATTGTTGCTTTTGGATTTTTTACTAAAAAAAGATTCCGTTTTATTTGATATTGGTGCAAATAAAGGTGAATACGCTTATTATGCTGAAAAAATAATGAATCCAAATAATATCTATTTATTTGAACCTGAAAAAAAATTAAATAAACAATTGAAAGCAATTTTTAGTAATTGTCATATTTATGATATCGCTTTATCTGACAGCAAAGGAATTCATCAATTTAAAATTCCTATAATTAATGGGGTTATTGATAACTGTTTAAGCTCATTAGAAGTTAAAAACAAAGAAGATAACGAAACTGAAGCGATTATTTACAATGTAAAAACTGATACTTTAGACAATTTCACGAAGGAACAAAACGTATTTCCTGATGTCATAAAAATTGATGTGGAAGGTCATGAATTATCTGTTTTAAAAGGTGCCAAAAATTACATCAAACAACATCATCCTACATTAATTATTGAAATAGAACAAAGACATCATAAAAATATTCAGATAGAATCTGTTTTTAATTCATTTGAAGAACAAGGTTATAATTGCTTCTATTATTCAAAAAAAGAATCTCAATTATTTTCATTTGAAAACAAAACCTATTTAACAAATACGAAAGACTACTTCGGCAAAATTGATTATATCAATAACTATATTTTTATTCATAGCAATAATACAACGATAAAATCCGTTGATGTCATCAATAAAGAAATTGCCATAAAAACCAAGCATTGAGTTTCCGCAAACATAAACAAGCCTTAGTGTTTTTTTCAGCCGGGGTTGGAGATGCAATACTTCTTGTACCTTTAGTTAATGAACTTAAAAAACAAGGCTATCAGGGTACTGGGCTATTTACTTCTGCT
>CANHPI010000122.1 GCA_947462425.1 Bacteroidota bacterium | reverse complement strand
TGATTTGTTAAAGTTTGTTTACTAATTTCTGTTATATTTTTTAATAAAAGGCTATAACGATTTCTTTCTGTTCGTATCATATAAATAATACTTGGCTTCCACTTTCCACCTATAATATTCATAGTAAATCCCACAGGGCAGTTACCGGGAATGAAATTTTTATTCTTTCTAACTATTGTATTTGCCATTAGTCTAAAATTTTAGTCTATACACATAAATTATGTATATATATTTTATTTGGACAAAGATAATACATTTACCTAGTATTAATTTAAAAAACCAAACAATGAAACTTTTATAATCAGTAAAGATAGGGAATCAAGTATTAAAAAATAGTATGGCTATGGCGCCAATGACAAGAAGTTGAGTTAGTTTTTATTAGAACAAAGTATTAAATAATTTTATAAAATTTAAATCCTAAAAACATGAACAGAATATTAGTAATATTAACGATTGACACAGAAAATTTGCCCGAAAATTTTCATGAAATTTTAAAGCATGAGCGCGAAGTAGTAGCTCAATGGAAAGAAGCTGGATTTTTGGACCAACTATTTTTAAGGCAAACTAAAAACGGGGCAATACTTATTTTTAAGGATATTGACGAAGCTAAAGTAAATGAATTGATGATCACACTACCACTTTACAAATTAAAAAAATCTATAGAAATATTTCCAATAATAAAAGATCAGGAGTTTTAATTGAGATTGGTTTTAACTAAAAATTAAAAGGCATATAAATTTTATATGCCTTTTTGTAGTCTCAGAAGGAATCGAACCTTCATTTAGCGTTTAGGAAACGCTCGTTCTATCCGTTGAACTATGAAACCAACATTATTCAGATTTATCTGAATAGTATATTGCAAATATAATAAGACTTTCATAGTTTTTTCAATGGATTAGAAATTAATGATACGTTAGTTTAAATTATAAATATTGTTACAAACTAAAATGTATTAAGTCGTTATGTAAACTGCCTAATTAATCAACTTTAAAACAGAATTTTCTGGATTGAGTTTATGGTGGGACTATATATTTAAAAATTAATTTAGAAAATAATTATTTTTTTCACACCAATAAATTTTGGCAAACTTATTTATTCCTCACAAAAGCTCCAACTTATTTCCTTCAAATAGCGTTATAGATTTAGTAATATACCTTTTCATTAAATCCAAATCATGCGAAGACACAATAATTAGTTTGCCTTGTTCTTCGCATAATTGTTTTAGTGTTCCAAACAAATGATGTTTGGATGTATAATCTAAAAAAGCGGTTGGTTCATCTAATACAATAATTGGTGTTTGTTGCGCTAGGGATTTAGCAATCATTACTTTTTGGCGCTGCCCATCGCTGAGTTCATCAATTAATTTATCTTTTAATGGTAATAAATTTAATTGTATTAAGCTTGATTCAACAATGGCTTTATCTTCTGGTGTTAGTTTTCCAAAAATGTTAATGTAAGGAGTTCTTCCTGCGGCAACAACATCCCAAACAGTTAAATTAAATCCGCCAATTTTTTCTGTAACTACAATTGATAACAGTTGCCCTATGCTTTGAGCAGAATAATTAGAGATGTTTTTTGAATTCAACAGTATTTCTCCTGATAGTGGAGATAAGTTTCCTGTAATAGTTTTTAAAAAAGTAGATTTTCCAATGCCATTATCACCCATTAAACCAACTAAATCCCCAGTGTTTAAAGTTAAGTTAAGGTTTTTAAAAACGCTGATGTTTTCGCGTTTGTTTTGATAACCAATTTCTAAATGTTTTATATCTATCATCCTATACTTAATTTAGATTTGAATAATAAATAAATAACAACGGGCGAGCCTATTAATGTTGTAACCGTATTAATAGGTAATAGAAATTGGCTACTCAATAACTGACAAATTACATCAGCACTTAACACTACACATGCGCCTAATAATAAACAAAATACTATTTGATGTAAATGATGTGAGGTTTTAAAAAGTAAGCGAGAGGCGATGGGAACAGAAATCCCAACAAAAGCTATCGGCCCGCAAAAAGCTGTAATTACACCAACTAAAATTGCAGTGATGATGATAATTGATATTCTTAAGCGATTTACATTTACGCCTAAATTTTGTGCGTATTGTTCATTTAGTAAAATTGCATTGAGTGGTTTTATAAAAAAGAAAGTTGATGCAATAGCAAAAGCATAAATTGGAATCACAAAATACAAATCTTGTAGGGTTGTACTCCCAACACTTCCCATGCCCCAAATAACAAAAGTTTTTAAATTATCCGCATTACTTATGTATTCAATTAAACCTTGAATGGCTCCCATTATTTGTCCTAACATTAAACCTACTAATAAAATAGTGACATTGTTTTTGTTTTTTTTTGAAATCAATAAAATTATGAGTGTTACCAAAAAAGCTCCACCAATTGAGAAAAGAGTGACAATACTCTTTCCCATAAAATAAAATCCTGATATATGAATGGATGAAATTAACATGGTAGCAATCGCCACAAATAAACTCGAACCACTACTCACACCCAAAACATAAGGCCCCGCTAAAGGATTACGAAACAGGCTTTGCATTAACAAACCACACAAAGCTAAACCTGACCCTGCAATAATGGAGGTTAATGTTTTAGGTAATCTTATATCAAAAAGGATAGTTGAAAATAAAGGACTTGATGTTTCTAATGAAAATAAGTTGATGCTTCCAAAACATAAATCGCCTATCATTAACGCTATAAAAATAGTCGTTAAGTAAATTATTGTTAATATGAATTTAGATTGTGTCAAGGTCCAAATTTACGTTTCTTTTTTTATTATAGAACGCAGATGACACTGATTAAGCTGATTAAAAATGATCTGAATAATTTTTTAATCAAAAGTCAAGTTTATGTTTCTTTTTTATTATAAAGAGCTGAAAAATTAGGTTAAAAATGATTGCATGAGTTTATTTATCACTTTTTTATCATAACTATCTGCGTCATCTGTGTTCTATTCTCTACTCAATTTTTTTATAATACTTAAATTTATGATGAGGCAATAGTGTAGGATTGAAGATATATATTAAATCTGCTAACACATCTTCAGGATTAGTAATGCCAGTTTCCCAATAGTTACTATAACCTAAAGCATTTTGAGTTTTATTATTATTGTACAATTGATTTTTCTTACAGGCTTTAAATAAACCATAACGTTCATCATAACTCATTAATTCTTTTTTAGTATTAATATTATATAAGTTAAACCATATATCGCAATCTTTAGCTTTAGCATAAACCGTTTCAAAAGATAAAGGCATGCTCCCTGTTTTATTGTCGTCTTTCCAAAAATAATTGCCACCAGCATCATTTATTAAATTCGCCATATAGCTTTTTCCAGATGGAACATACCAAGCATCTCCATATTTTATTTCGGTTAAAACAGTGGGTTTTAATTTTACATCTTTAGTTAATAATTTTAAATTATTATATTTTTTTTCGGTTTCATTAAATAATGAATCTGCGAGGGTTTCTTTATTAAAAAAATAGGCAAAAAACTTAATCCATTCAGCTCTGGCTAAAGGAGTTTCTTCTAAATGGTCTATACTTATTGCTATTGGAATATTGGCTTGGACTAATTTTTTATCGACATCATCTTTAGGATTTCCCATCCCAAATGTTAAAAATAAGTCAGGATTTAAGGCTATTGTTTTTTCCACTTCAATCGTTGGACCTTTTGATAGCTCGATTATTGCATTCTCTTTTACTTTTTTTTGTATAAATAGATTGGTATAATAGTCAACATTATCAATAGCAACAATTGCTTGTTCGCAATGTAATTTTGCCAACATGGCTGTATATATCGAACTCATACAGGCAATTTTTTTCACAGGTGTTTTTATGTAATAAGCATCTTTACTATAATTTGGCTTTTGGTTTTTGTATAATATAAAAGTTGCAGTAACATTGTTATTGTTTTTGTTTCCCAATAATTCTAAAACTGTATACTCTTGTGTTTTTTTTATTACAAAACGTTTCGCAGATGAAAGTAAAACTGGAGTTAGTTTATTGTCTTTTTGTTTTGTTTCGTTTGGTTGAGAACATGATGTAAGAATGAATATTGATAGTATAACTAATTTACTATACATTTTTGTTGATGGCTTAAATTAAAATTGAATTTGAAATATGCTTCCTTTAGGATAATTGTTAATGACCTTAATTTCTAGTTGATGTAAATCACAAATACTTTTTACAATAAATAACCCGATTCCTGTGCCTTTAGTTTTACGGGTATTTTCGTCACCACCTCTAAAAAATTTCTGAAAAACGGTTTCTTTTTCATTGTCAGGAATACCGCACCCTAAATCATTTATTTGTAAAACAGGGTTGTTATTGATTGTTTTTAAATTCAACTGAATATCAATAACGTCATGTGAATATTTGATGGCATTTTCAATTAAATTTATAATTATTGACGGGAACAGTTCTTTATCCACCGAATAATGTATATCCTTTTCTATATTTAAATGGATGATATTTGTTACAAGCTGCGCAGAAAAATAGCGTAATATGGTTGTTTCAATTAACTCACTCAAATTCAAATTTTCTTTTTGAATACTTAAGTTATCGTTTTCAATTTGATTTGCCATTAAAACATTGTCAACAAGTTTATGTAGTCGGTTAGTTTCATTTAAGGCATTATTCAATAACACTTTTTGTTTTTCTCTTTCCAAATCGTGTTTTAATAAAGTTTGTAATTGAAGTTTAGTAGCAGCTATAGGTGTTTTTAATTCGTGTGAAACGCTTAAAATAAAGTTACTTTTTTGGCTTGTTAGTTCATTTTCTTTTTTAATTGATTTTCTTACCCGATAAATACCAAATAAAAGAATAAGTAAAAAAACGGTGCCTTCACCAACAATCATATAAACTTGTTTGGTTTTTTTATCTTGCAATGCAGTTATATCTCTTAATATAATGTTCTCATCACTTGATGACAGGGCTGCGATATTTTGCTTTAACGAAATAATGGAATCAGATTGCTTTACCAATAAAATTTCCCACCATAAAAATTGTAAAACAATATAGCCTACTAAAATCGAAAATATAAGTGTGGTTTTTTTTGACACAGTTAGTTATAAGTGCAAAGCTTAATTATTTTTGAAAAATTTGCAAAAACCCTTTTAAATTTCTTGATTCAATTCCGGTTACTCTTATCTCGTTAACTTGACAGACATAAAAGTATGTTCCTTCTGTACAAAGTTGTTTCGATTGAATAGTTTTACCATCCCATAAAAATTTTGGATCAGTGCTTTCATACACCAAAGTTCCCCATCGATTATATATTTTCAAATCAATGTCTTTTATAAATTTATTTTTTATAGCTTTAAAGAAATCGTTCACACCATCACTATTTAGTGTAATAACATTTGGTAATTCGTATTCTGGGCAATTATCAACGCACACTTTAATACTTTGCGCACTTTCATTACCAAACGAATCTACAGCTGTAATAGCATAGCAACCTGCAATCGAATTTAAATTATCAAATGCTAGTAAGGTATCAGTTACTATTTTTATAGAATCTGTTAAAACCAAATCTTTATTTTCTGTTTCTGCAAAATAGATGTTGTATTTTACAACGTCATCACTGCAAGATTTGTTGGGATTATTCCATTGCAACCTTAAACTTGGGATTAAGCAATCCGAAACAATTTGTATTTTTGGAGAACAGGGTGGTGTGGTGTCTTTTGGTTTTCCGCAAACTTCTTGCGAAAAATTTAATAGAGGATTGAAAATTAATGGATCTGAATATTGACCTTTAGATTCTATTTTATAGCAGTAATTTGAACCGTTTACTAAGCCGGTATCGGTATAGGATAAGAGGTTGGTGCTGTCAAGCAACGTATATAAAGTTTGTGTAGCCGTTTTCCTAAACACATAATATTTGTAATTAGACCAAGGCACTTGACTTTGCCAGTTTAATTTTAATTTATTGTCGCTTGGCACAAATGATAAAAACACAGATGAGGCTTTTTGACCGTTACCAATAAATTGTCCATTGGCATAAAATGCTATTTTATAAGTGTGAGCAGTAGTTTGGGTATTTAATGCAAGAGGAAAGTTTGTTGAATTTCCTGTATGAGTGAAAGTAGTATCTGAAAGCTGATTTAGGCCAGCAAAAAATTGCTTTGTTGTGGAATAAATAGTTGTAAATGTTCCTGTAAATCCATCGTGATGAAGCAATCTAAATTCATAAGGACCAGGAACGGCAAGTGTGTCTAACGCATTAGTTCCTAAATTTGGTTTAAGCCATCTTATAAACACAGATCCATTAGTAATATCTGTTGTTTTTACATCAACATTCACTAAGATAGGAATATCTCTTTTTAATTGAACACATACTTGATTAGACGCATAACTTTCTGCTAAATCGATATATACGGCAATAACTACATAACTATAATTTGTACCATTAGATAACCCGTTGCCATTATTTGTATCTAAAAAAGTTGTATCGTTTAAATTGGCAGTACATCCAATTTTTGTATAACCTGTGTATGATGGAACCCCAACTTCACAATCAGCATGCAGCCATGGCGAACAATTAGCTTTTCTATATATGCAATAGCTTTTAATTATATTACCTGTTAAAAGTTGGCATGTGGGTTTTGTCCATTTTAAAATAACACTTGTTCCTAAGGGCACAGCAGTAAAGTTTAATGGAGGAGGAGGAATAACCCTAATATTAAAAGTTTTAAAATCTACTAGGCTAACTGAAGGATCATTGTCTTTTACTTTTATAGTTATTTGATAAGGTGTTTTTCTAATATGCGCACAAGATGTTTGCCAATTAAATACCCCAGAAATAGGAGTTAATCCTGTAGGGGAAGAGAATGTGGCATAAGGTAAGGCTCCACCAAATGCACCACCATTGGCTTGTAAAGTTAAAATATCATTATCCGAATCTGTTGCTGTTATAGTTTTGGTAATAATACTTCCTGCTAATACACACGTATCTGTAATAACTTTTATTGATGGTTGATTATTATTACAAGCGCCAACATCAACTTGTAAATCCCTTAAAATGTATCCAATCATATAATAATCTCCACTATCATCTTTTCTCCATTCTTTAATAATCATGGCTAAATTATATTCACCTTGTAACTGAGGTGTGCACCAAGTTAATGTGCCTGTTGTTGCATTAACATTATAAGTTCCTCCTCCTGTTGCGGGGTAATCATATCCAGGGCATGTTTCTCCTAAATGTCCTCTGCAAGTTGTTAATTCGTATGAAATACTATCACCATCTAAATCATAAGCACCAGGATTATGCAAAAAACATTTCCCTACACATCCATTATCAATTGGAGGAAATGTAAGAATAGGAGAATTATTTCCTTTGATACTATAGGTTGGAATTACTAAAAAAGACTCGATGTAAAACACTTGTTGATCAGAATAAGGAATATTAATAACGCCTGCATTTCTGTTAGGATCTTCCATACTTATTTTATAAGTACCTGGGCCAGGATAGGTGTGCGTAGTAACATATTCATTTAGTTTTATTGTGCCACCAGGTAAAGGAACTCCTTCGCACGCAGGAGTGCAACTTCCGGTACAAGGAACTCCTAAAGGATTATTACTTCGCAAAACAATTGCTCTTGTTAAATCACCAAAATATACGGTATCTTCACATCTATCTGCTAAGTTGAGGCTTCCAATATTCGT
>CANHPI010000121.1 GCA_947462425.1 Bacteroidota bacterium | reverse complement strand
GAGTATATTGTTATTGATGGAGGAAGCAGTGATGGAAGCAAAGAAGTAATAGAAGAATACTCAAGTAAAATTAATTATTGGGTAAGCGAAAAAGATAAAGGTATATACAATGCTATGAACAAAGGTATTGCGCAAGCAAAAGGAGAATATTGTTTGTTTTTGAATAGTGGAGACTGGTTGGTCGATTCCGATGTTTTAGAAAAAGTTTTTTCATTAAAATTAGAAAAAGATATTTTTTACGGAAACATTTTGAAAGTGTATTCGTCATTAAAAATAGAGCGTGATAAATCACCACAAAGTTCTTTTTTAACTTTAGCGGACATGTTTTTTAGTACGCTAAATCACCCCAGTACGTTTATTAAAAAGAAATTATTTAATGAATACGGTTTATATAATGAAGAATACAAGATAGTAAGTGATTGGGCTTTTTTTCTTAAAGTAATTGGCTTATATAATGTTTCAGTTAAATACATTGATGTAGATATTTCGTATTACGATACTAAAGGTATAAGCAGTAATAATGGTGATTTGGTGAAGAAAGAACGAGAGATTGAATTAAAAAAAACTTTGCCTGAAAGAGTTTATTCCGACTATAATAAGATGGCAGAATATATGTGGAAAGTAAAAACATACGATAAAATAGTTGATCAAAAACCACTTTGGTATTTTATTAGTCTATACAATAAATTATTCGGGCGACCATTGTGGTAATACTTTATTTTCAACAAAAAATAGTTAAATCATGCACGTACTAGTTATACCATCTTGGTATAAAACACCACAGCAACCCTTATCAGGTACTTTTTTTGAAGAGCAGACTCGTATGTTGTTAAACAAAGGATATAAAGTTGGAATTTTATATACGTCTTATAATTCACAATTTAATATCAAAACAGCACTCAAACAGTTTGTGAAAAAAAATCAACCAGATGATTTTGTAGATAATGGAATACCGACATTCTATTCATTCTCAAACGCATTAGTTAGTTCTCGTTTTCAGAAAATCAACTATTGGTTTACCTGTTATAAAGCCTTTAAGAAATATAAAAAATATGTACATCAATATGGCAAACCCGATATTATACATGCGCACTCAGCATTTGTTGGTGGCTGGGTGGCAAGATATATTTCAGAAAAACAAAAAATAAGATATATTTTTACAGAGCATACTTCTAGTATTTTGCACAGTAAATGGATAACCAATGACATTGTATCTATGGACATAGTAAAAAAAACTTTTTTTGATGCACAAGTGTCAGTTTTTGTAAGTAATGCTTTTCGGCAGGATTTAATTTCAAAATATAATTTTCCGCCTATCAATGCAGTAACTATTCCTAATGTAGTGAATCCCATATTTTATAATACAACTATAAAAATAGAGAAATCAAAACCTTTTGTTTTATTGTGTATAGCACTTTTAGGTATCAATAAACAACATAAATTATTGTTCGATGCAATTTATCTAATTACAAAACAGGGATACAACGTCAGGCTCAATTTAATTGGTGATGGAGCAGAAAAAAATAATTTGATAAATTATGCAAATGAAAAAAAAATACAAAACCTAGTTTCTTTTTTGGGCGCTCAATGCCGGGAAATAGTAAAGCAAGAAATTGATAAAGCACACATAGTAGTTTCAGCTAGTAAATTCGAATCATTTGGCTTAAGTATAGTAGAGGCATTTGCCTGTGGCCGGCCAGTAGTTGCAATTGATTCAGGCGGGCCGAGAGACACGATCACTAGGGAGAATGGAGTTTTAGTGAAAGAAAATAGTGCCGAGAAATTAGCTGAAGGAATTATTTCAGTCATGAATAATTACGGAAATTACGATCAGGGAAAAATAATAGCAGATTGTATTAATAAATATTCCGAAAATGCTGTTTTAGCTAAATTGGAACCTTTATATCAAGAAGCGTTAATTAAAACATAAAAAAACATTAAATTGATTCCAGTTACTAAAACATTTTTACCACCTATCGAAGAATATAATCAATGGGTAAAGAAGGTATTCGATAATCAATGGCTTACAAACAGAGGTGAGTTGGTAAATTTGTTGGAAGAAAAGCTTAAAGCATATTTAAATGTGAATTGGCTCACTGTTACAAACAATGGAACTGTTCCTATTCAAATGGCGCTGAAATTGTTAGCTAAAGGCGGAGAAGTAATTACAACACCTTTTAGTTATGTAGCTACAACAGCAGCAATTGTTTGGGAACATTGTACACCTGTATTTGTAGATATTCATCCTGAGTATTTAACAATTGACGAAACAAAAATAGAAGCTGCTATTACCACCAAAACAACTTGTATTTTAGCAACACATGTTTTCGGAAATCCTTGTCATGTTGAAGCAATTGAAGCAATTGCAAAAAAACATAATTTAACTGTGATATATGATGCGGCGCATTGTTTTGGCGTAAGTTATAAAGGAAAAAGCATTTTCGATTATGGTGATGTGAGTACCTGCAGCTTTCACGCTACCAAATTATTTCATATGGCAGAAGGTGGTGCAATGTTCACAAACAATGAGGAATTAAAACATCAACTGTTTTACAGTCATAATTTCGGTCACGACGGTCCATTGGCATTTCACGGTTTGGGTGTAAACGGAAAGATCTCTGAAATTCAAGCTGCCATGGGATTATCTGTTTTGCCTTACATGAGCGAAATACTTTTGGGAAGAAAAAAAGTAGTAGATATTTATAATTTTTCGCTTGATTTTTCTAGATTAAAAAAAATAAAAATTCGAGAAAATACGGAATGGAATTATAGTTACTACCCAGTGATTACAGAATCAGAAGAAAAGTTACTTGAAATTCAAAGAAAGTTGAGTAAAAGTGATATTCTGCCAAGAAGGTATTTTTATCCATCACTAAACACACTTCCTTATGTAAAACCATGTGATATGCCAGTTTCTGAAAGTATAGCAAAATGTATTTTGTGTTTGCCTTTGTATGTGGGTTTAAACGAAAATGATTTGAAAAAAATTATTGACATCATAAATAGCCTTTCATGAAGATAGCTATTATGCAACCTTATTTTGCTCCTTATTTAGGCTACATCAGTTTAATAAAACATACCGACGAGTTTATATTGTTCGATACAGTTCAGTTTATAAGGCATGGTTGGATTGAGCGCAATAGAATACTAAAGCAAAACGAAGGTTGGTTGTATATTCAAGTGCCTTTAGAAAAACATTCGCGTGGAACACTAATTAAAGACTTGAAAATTAATAATGAGATAGATTGGAAAAAGAAGATATTATCTCAGTTGATTATTTACAAAAAAACTGCTCCCAACTATTATAAAGTAATTAGTTTATTAAACGAAGTTTTCGAAAAAGAATACACATCGGTCGTATATTTTATTAAAATGTTGTTGGAAAAAATTTGTGCATATTTAGGATTTCCGAAGACTTTGCCTATTTTTTCAGAAATGGATTTAGAGATTGAGGAAGCGAAAATGCCTGATGAATGGGCATTAAATATATGTAAAAAACTTGGGAGCAATATTACCTATATTAATCCAATAGGAGGATTAGATTTTTTTGATAGAGAAAAATACACAAAAAATAATATACAAATTTATTTTCAAAAAATGAATTTGAAACCTTATATCCAAAGGAGAAATAATTTTCAGAGCGGCTTATCTATCGTTGATGTTTTGATGTTTAATAGTATTGAAGAAATCAACAAAATGTTAAGTGAATTTGAGTTATTATAAGTATTATGTATAAATTGCTTCATATTCATAACACTATCACTTTTGTTTGGGATACAGATAAATTTATAAATAAAAATTTTGATAATGAAGTTTTGTTTATAGGTTCGGCGTCACATTATAATTTAAATAAACTTAACCAATTAAATTATCCATACAAAATAATCCAAAATACAAAGAAAGATATAAATTCTATATCCGTTTATTTGAATAAGTTTGACGGTGTTGTTTTTTATAATTTAAACGATACAGCAGTTCAAATCTTATTGATGATGAATTCTAACGTTAAATCTTTTCTAAGATTTTTCGGTTTTGAATTGTATAATTTATGTAAAAGTAAATATTTGAGTGAAAAAACAATTGCCTTTCTTTCACATGACCAATTTAATGAAAAAAACAGAGGAGGGTTAAAAAAATATTTTTCATATTTTAAAAAAAAATATTTTTATCTCTCAAGGAGTTTAAAGATTATTTTTAATAAAGAATATTCTGTTGGGATGGATAATCAACAAAAAATCTATAAAAAGCTTGATGCAATTTTGATGGTCAATAAATATGAGTACGATGAATTACGTGGATTGTTTTATTTGCCAAAATTGATAGAAATGAAATTTACAAATCATGAACATGAAATTGGCGAATTTAGAGTTGTTAAAGAAAAGTTAAATAATGTAATTATAGGTAATAACGCAGGTTCATTAAATAATCATATTGATATAATAAATATTATAAAAAGAGTTGAAAGCAAGTCAAATTTTGAGTTTAATTTATTTTTTAGCTATGGTAACGAGCCAGTTTATGCTGAAAAATTAAAAAAGTCATTAACGGAAATGAAAAATGTAAAGTTGCTTGTAGATTTTTATGACAAAGAAGCCTTTGAGTCAATATATGAAAAATCAGCAGCACTTGTAATTAATAGTTATAGGCAAAATGCTTTAGGTAATATTTTCACTGCAATTAAAGTAGGATGTAAAATTTATTTGAATAGTAGAGGCACTACATACAAATGGCTAATAGCAGAGGGATTTATAATAAGTGAAATAGAAGAGCTTGAAGCTGATTTAAAAATAGAAAATATTAGATTAACATTAGAGGAACAGCAACATAATATTGATTGTTTTATTTCAGTATTAGATGCCTATACGGCAAGCGATTTTTTGAATAATGTTATTTCAATTCTTAAATCGAATTAATATGAAACAATTTTTGTTTGTAGTCCCTCTTACCCCAACCAAATTATTAACGCCTTTAAGAAGAATGTTGTTTCAGGAGTTCATAAGAGCTTTAAATAATCAAAAATATTCAAATTGGCAAGCTTTATTAATTGGAGAGGAAGAAAAACAAGAAGGAAATATAACATATGCTAAAGTTAAGGCAGAGTCGAAGGAAATTAAGTTAATTTTTGCAAAGGAATATATCATTAATATGGTTATAAAACCTGACTATATTATTCGTATTGATGACGATGATCTCATTAATCCTCATCTACTAGAAAAACTTAGTAAGATGGATTTTGATTGTTATGCGGATAAATTTCATACATTTTATAATATAACATCAGGTAAAATTTGTCAAAAAGAAAAAAGTTGGTTGGCAAATACAGTAGTCCATAAATTTGAACATGCTATGATGGAGATAGGAGAAGATAAATTGCCTATTTTAAATTGTGATCATAGTAAGGAATGGTATTTGTATTATCAAAATAGGAATTTGATTTTTGCTCCTAATAATCATCCGGTTTATCTTAGAGTATTATCTCCAACAACAGTTACATGTGGTATTTATAATAGTAAGATCGTTACTGTTTATGAAAAGTATATTGAATTTAAGTCAAAAGTTGTTAAACTTAATAAACAGAGCGATATTGATTTTAAGCGGTATAGTAATTACCTTAAGGGATTTGGTAAATGGAAGTACAAAAAAATTAATGATTTTACTAATTGCATAAATAGATTAGATTATGTGTGGGAAGAATTTTCCGGACAAAAAAAGAGTAATAATTTTATGATAAAGATTTTAAAAAAATGGAATTCATTAATGGAATAAAACGTGTATTGGTAGAGATTAAAATCTATTTTGTCTTGAAATTTGTTTATCCTTCCAAACCAAAATTCAGTAAAATAAAAATCATTTTATCTAATGATATAGAGTTAGAGGAAGGTGTTGTAATAGAACATGACGTTGAAATTCGTAACTTAAAAAAATTGAGTAGGGGTTTATATATTGGTAAAAGAAGCTACATTGGAGCCTGCTCAAGTATTGGCCGTTTTACCAGTATTTCATTGGATGTTAAAATTGGCTTGATAGCACACCCATTAAATCATATAAGCACTAGCCCGGTATTTTATGCAAAACGCAGAGGGTGGGTGGAGAAAAACTTGTATAACGAAAGTAGTCAGGGTAACGTAGATATTGGACATGATGTTTTAATTTCTGCAAACGTCATGATTTTAGCTGGTGTGAAAATAGGAAATGGAGCAGTTATAGGAGCAGGTTCTTTTGTAAATAAAGATGTTCCTCCGTATGCTATTGCTGTTGGTTCTCCGGCTAAAGTTATAAAATACAGATTTAATGACGACACTATTAGGAAATTAGAGAAGATGAAATGGTGGGATTTACCAAAAGAAGAATTACTTAAACATGAGTCGTTTTTTAATAATGTTGCAGCTTTTATTGCAAAAGAAAATATCTAAAATAGATAGTGAATTTTTTGCAATTGGTTGATTACCTGTCTAGCTGTTTTATATAAAGGTAATATCCATATAGATTTAAAACATAAATTATTTTTCACAAATTATAATATATAAATGAGCAAACAACTTAATTACATATCCAAGTTAGATTCCTTACGAACTATTGCAGCTTTTATGGTTGTTTTAGCGCATTATATGGTTGAATTAAAGATAGGTCAATTTTCATATGGAGCTAATGGGGTTCCGATATTTTTTGTGATTTCAGGATATTTAATTACATCTATTTTATTAGCTCAAAAGAATAACTTAGATAAGTCTATATGGGAATTATTTAAAAATTTTATAATTAAAAGAGCTTTACGTTTATTTCCGATTTATTATTTAATGATCATTATTTTATTTAGTCTTAGTGTTTTCTTTGGTTTATGGATCTGTGACAAGGGTGATGAATGGTATTATTTTTCATACACCCAAAATTGGTTGTTTTATTTAAAGGGATGGCAAAGCCCTCTTATTAATCATTCATGGTCTTTAGCTGTAGAGGAACAATTTTATCTATTTTGGCCATTAATATTATTATCTGTTCCTAGGAAGCATGAATTAAAGCTGATTTTATTATTGATGTTAACCGGAATAGTAGTCAGGTATTGGCTTACTCTCAATTATAATGGTATTGGTACGATTAAAGGTGTAACATTTTCGAATTTTGATGCTTTAGGTTCAGGGGCTGTGTTGGCATATTTCATGCATTATAAAGTTATTAGTGCTGAGGCTTTATTGAAAAAATATCACAAACCTATTTTAATATTTACAATAGTTAGTACGCTTCTTTTAAATTATTTTAATTCCAGCCATGCCTTGGTTTTACCTCAATTAATAAATATAATGGCAGTATGTTTAGTTTTTGCTTGCTTTGAAGGTACTCATAATTTTATAACTCCCATTTTGAATTTAAAATTTATGCAAGACATAGGTAAAATCAGTTATGGTATTTATTTATATCATAAACCAATTCCAACTTTTTTGGGATTATTTACTAGTAAATTAAATATTCCTATGCCAGATAATAAGTATATATTGTTTTTGATTTACCTTATTGTTACATACATTGTCGCTTTGCTATCATGGAAATTAATTGAATCTCCGATATGTAAACTGAAAAATAAATTTGATTTATAAAATTTTGCTTGTTTCTGTAATCATACCTTGCTATAACGTAGAAGAATATATTGAAGAATGCTTAGAATCAGTTGCTTCTCAAACGTATAAACAAATTGAAATTATTTGCATTG
>CANHPI010000120.1 GCA_947462425.1 Bacteroidota bacterium | reverse complement strand
GCTGATAATGTTTTATGGAGTGGAAAAATAACAATGCCGGAAAGTGAAATGGATAAAGAAACGCTAGCGCTTCATCAATTTAATCAATTTGTGCAACAAGACTCAAGAGTTGAAAATTTATTATTACCAATCAGAGATGGTTTAATGATAGTAAGAAAAAAATAACCTATCAACTGTTTAAAATTTATAAATATCCTTAAATTTTACTTCCATCAACAATATTCCTTTATTTTTTGGATAAAGTATTTTATACCTATCATTATGTTGGCCTACTCCTATTTGATAAAATAAAACTTCAAGTGTTTTGATTTTTAAATACACACTACCTCAAAAATATATTAGAATCCTTTACCAAAAAATCACTTTCTTTGTATAAAAAATTGCAAAAATTACTTATATATATTTGTCTAGTTTTTTTGAGCACGCAATGCGCTCAAATTACACCTTTAACAGGAGGTAAAAAAGACACTACTCCACCTAGGGCGTTATCTTTTAAACCAGAAAACACCTCATTAAATTTTAATTCAAAAATTATTGAAATTGAATTTGATGAATATATTTCATTGAAAGATGTTGCAGGACAATTTATTATTACACCCCAAACTAAAGCAAGTCCTGATATTCAAGCTTCTGGAAAAAAACTAAAGATTACGTTTAATGATACTCTATTATCAAATACAACTTACAAACTAGCTTTTGGAAATTCAATTGCTGATCTTAACGAAAATAATGTATTACAAAATTTTGAATACATATTTAGTACAGGATCTTCAATAGATAGTTTAAAGTTGTTGGGACAAGTTATTAATGCTTTTGATAAAAAGGCAGTTTCAAAAATACTAGTTGGTTTGTATAATATAAATTCTCAGGATAGCGTCATATATAAAGATAAGCCATTATACATTTGTAAAACAAATGATGCTGGAATTTTTAAATTTAATTATTTACCAAATTCTTTATATAAGATTGTTGGCATAAAAGATGAAAACAAAAACTTATTATACGATGGTTCAGAAGAACAGATTGCGTTTATTAAAGAATTTGTAAGTTCTAATGATACAAATACGGTTGCTTTGTTTTTATCAAAAGAGATACCTGCTAAAAGTTTTATAAAAAAAGCATTCGCATCAGAATATGGAAAAGCTTATGTAATATATAATAAACCACAATTAGATATTAAAGGTGTTAGCGCAAAAGGGTTAATTAGTTTTACTCAAAATAAACTTAAAGATACACTTACCTTATATTACAATATTAAGTATGATACATTAGAAACATATATTAATTACGAATCAAGAAAAACAGACACACTATATATTAAAATAGCGTCTGAAAACACGATTAGTAAACAAAAGACAAATATTAAATACAATTTACAAACTAATATTAAAACTGTTTTTCCTTTTTATCAGCTACCAATATTTGAAGCCAATGTTCCTTTTAAATCTGAAAACTTAATTGATGAGAAAATAGTTTTAATTGAAAAGACAGATTCAATTACAAAAAAAGCACCTATTAAAATTTTAAGAAATAATGGATGGACTAATAAGTTTGAAGTTAGTTATGATTTTAAACCAGAAACAAATTATACATTAACCATTGAAAAGGATGCAATTAACGATAAAATTCAAAGAACAAATGATTCAATTAGTTTTCAATTTAAAACATCGGCTATTGATGATTACGCTAAATTAAAATTGAAATTATTTTTCCCTCTCAAAGAAAAATATATAATTCAACTTTTAAATGACAAAGAACAAATTGTTGATGAAAGAACAATTGATTTTTCATTAAACTCTACTTCCGAAAAAATAATAGAGTATATAAATTTATTTCCTGCAAACTATTTTATCAAGGTAGTTGAAGATATCAATAAAAATGGGCTTTTCGATACGGGCGATTATTTTTTAAATAAGCAGCCAGAAAAAGTTTTTGTAAATCCGTCTACAATAAAATTATTAGCTGGATGGGAAATTGAGAATGAGTGGATAATAAAATGATGTTCTATTTTATTATTTTAAACTATTTATTTTTTAAAATACTACTCTCTATTTTTTTATTAAACTATAAAATTGAATCCAATTTAATTTAATGCATTTATATACAACGTCTCGAAATACCATAAAAATCAATACACTCAAAGGATACATTTTTTTTAAGAAATGTATTTTATCATACTGATAATTTTATTTTAAATATTTTAAATCAGTATTAACAATTTCAACAATTTTATGTTAATAAATTAACTGCTTGTAAATTAGTTAGCGTTGATAAATTTATTTACTTCGTAGTAACAAAAATCTTAAAAACAAAAAACCATGGCAACAACTAAAAAAGCAGCTCCTAAGAAAGCAGTAAAAAAAGCAGCTCCTAAAAAAGCAGCAGCAAAAAAAGCAGTAAAAAAAGCAGCTCCTAAAAAAGCAGCAGTTAAAAAAGTAGCAGCAAAAAAAGCAGCTCCTAAAAAAGTAGCAGCAAAAAAAGCAGCTCCTAAAAAAGCAGCAGCTAAGAAAAAGTAATAAAAACCCCGCACTAGCGGGGTTTTTTATTTAAAAAACATTTCAAGTTTTATTTTAAACTAAATACTAAAACATAAATGCCACTACTAAAATAGTGGCATTTATGTTTTAATAAAACGCCTCTATACATTATATTTGTTCGATAAAAATAGTAATCCGATTATTCTGTTTCAAAAAATTAATATTTATATAGCTATGTTTGCCGAAACAAAAACACCTCCCGATAGCTATCGAGAAAAAATAAACTGGCTACCCATATAACTAAAAAACAATAATTTTATCTATGAAAAAATTACTTACACTTATTTCAGTATTAACATTATCTATTACCATTATATCTTGTGGCGGTGACGAATCTCAAAAAAACATGGAGGTTCCTGCGGGAATGATTACTTTAGACTTGAGTAAATTCGGCAAACAGTTTTCCATTTTTGTTCCAGATACAACAACAGCAAAATTAGAAATAGTTGAACAAAGTTGGGGAGCTTTAGAAATTAAAATGGGAAAAGGATTCCAACTATCAATTACTGAAGACCCAGGAGATATTGAATTAAAAAAAAGTGATATTAAATCTAATGATATTAATATTTTTAAATCTTTCGTAGTTAATGAGCCATTGACAATTATGTGGGAAAGCGAAATTACTAAGCCAGAATATCATTTTTATTCAATTCAAAAAATTGGAAAAAATACATATGTTTTTGAAGATATTGTTCCTGCAGATGGTGTGCCTTTGAGTAAAGACGAGATTCAAAAAATGTTTGATTCTGCTAAAAAAATAGTTGCAAAAGAAGCTCCGAACGATTAATAGATTTTTTTAAATAAATAAAAAGCTCCAATCAACATGTTTGATTGGAGCTTTTTATTTACTTATTTTAAACGAAACGATACCGGAATATTATATCTTACCTTTACGGGATGACCGCCATTTTTGCCAACTTTTTTCCATCTTGGCATTTTACTTACCACTCTTAAAACTTCTTCATCGCAACCATAACCAATTCCACGCATCACTTTTGCATTTTCTACAAACCCTAACTCATTTACTACAAAGGAAACATAAACCGTACCTTCTTTATTAATTATTTTAGCCAGTTCAGGGTAAGTAATATTTTGCCCAACATACCTCATCAAACCAACTGCACCTCCTTCAAATTCAGGCATTTCATCTGCAATTGAAACCGGCTCATTAATAACTGCAGGTAGCGAATTAGCAATTGTTATTGTTGTTACTGTTGAAGTTTCTGTTCCAATATTAGACACTCCAGTAGCTGTTGGTGAACCTGTTCCACTAACTAAAGTAGTTAAACTTACTGTATTTGTTTCAATAACATCGTCGGTAACAGTTGTGCCAATAGTTCCTTTTGGTGCAGTTGCAACAGAAACATTTTTATGAGGTTCCAATACAGGAGGAGTCATATCAACTTCAGTTGTATAAACCAATAAATCGATTTTCGGATCTTCAAACGTTAATGGAATTTCATTTACCGCTACTCCATTCATTTTGTTCGAAATAATGACAGAACCAAATAATAGAAATACAATACTGCATAAATAAATTAATGATTTTTTTAATGAATCATTATAACTTGATCTAATGGCATATGCGCCGTAATTTTTATTCTTGTTTTCAAAAATCACTTCATTTAGTTTACTTGAGTTATTTCCTAAGATATTCATAACATAAATTTTTAAAGATTTATAATTCATTTGTTTACAAAACAAATCATTATCGCGAATAAGATATGTTTGCTATTGTAAAATTAAAGTACAAACAAACAAAAAACCACATCCATTTGAGATGTGGCTATATTGAGTTGGTAAGTGGTTAGATTTGGCCTAAAAATGGGACTATTGCTTTGTGTAAATGGCAGTGCAATTATCTGCAGCAGTAGAACCAATTGTATTTGTATAACTTAGTGAAATAGTAGTAGCGTTTGTTAAAGTTCCTGAACCTTGTGTAAAACCTATGGTGCCCAATTGCTGATAAGGTATTGTAATATTATTATTGCTCACAGATGCCCTTGCTGAAACTGTAAGACCGGAAAAATTATTAAGTACTATTTCATTTGAATTTGTAGTGGATTTTGTAATATTAACTACAAATGAATTTGCACCGCCTATAACTGAACTATTTTCGATAACATTCCAATAAGCCACAAAATTATCTCTAATATCAGTTGAAGGGCTTGGTTCATCCTTATCGTCAGAGGCGCATGATGTAATTGCAAGGGCAGCAGCCATAAATAATAAGTAGTATATTTTTTTCATCGTCTAATCTTTTAAACAAATTTAATCAAAAAGTATTTATAAAATATGGTTAAGATAATTTTTGACAAATTTTAAACTATTTATTATTTGATTAGTAATACGTTTCCAATATTTAAAACATTTATCCCTTCGAATTGGCTATTACTAATAATAAAGTTGAAGAGAATTATTAGAATGAAAAATTAAAGTAATTTTTCTAAAACTAAATGGTAATTATAGTATAAATTATTAATTGAATAAAGTATTATTAACCGCTAGCCAATATCAAACGAATAAAAATAAATTATAGAAGAACTTGGATAAACTCCTTCCAGTGTAAAAACATCTTTAGTGTTCAGATATTCTTTAATAAACTCTTCTCTAGTTGTAATAGCTTTTCCATTTACCTTTATTATAATAAATCCAGGCTTAATACTTGTATAAGTATCTATTTTACCATTTTTAATTTCTGTAATTTTTAAACCATTAGAAAGTTTTAATTGTTTTTTTTCTTTTTCAGATAACTCTACTAATCTTATTCCTAAATTAATAAGCATTTCGGCCATAGCAACCAATGTATCTGTTTCAGTACCTTCGTATTCTTTAAGAGTTAATAACGTTTTTTTCTCTTTGCCTTTACGAATTACAGTAATAATAATTTTTTCTCCTGGACGGTGTTGTGCAATAATCTCCTGCAACTGCGCTAGCGTCTCTATCTTGCGATTACCAATTGCTGTAATAATATCATTTGTTTTTAACTCGGCTTCAATTGCTGCTCCACCCGTAATCAAACTGTCAACATAAACTCCATTTGTTATCTTAGTATTTAGTAGCCTTGACTCTGAATCAGAAATATTTTTTAATACCATTCCTAAATAGCCTCTTTTTACTTTTCCGTTAATTAATAAATCATCAATAATTTTTTTTACAATATTTACAGGAATCGCAAATGAGTAGCCTGCAAATGCTCCTGTTGGAGTTGTGATGGCTGCGTTAATTCCTATTAATTTTCCCTGATAATCAACTAAAGCACCACCGCTATTACCAATATTCATTACTGCGTCAGTTTGAATATATGATTCAACAGCATCTTTACGTTTTAAAATATTAATATTTCTAGCCTTTGCACTAACGATGCCTGAAGTAACTGTTGATGTTAAGTTGAATGGGTTTCCAACAGCAAGAACCCAATCTCCAACTTCAACATCATCAGAGTTACCAAACTCAATAAAGTTCATATTAGTTTCTTGAATTTTTAATAAAGCTAAATCTGTTTCAGGATCAATGCCAACAACTTTTGCTTTGTAAACTCTCTTATCGTGAAGCAATACCTCAATATCATCAGCATTTTCAATTACATGGTCATTTGTGACAATATACCCATCACTACTTACAATCACACCTGATGCCTCCACTTTAAATTTTGAATCTAAAACATCCGAAAAAAATCGGCGCCAAAAATCATCATTTATTGGTCCAAAAAATTGATTATTATCATGGTTAAATGTGGCTCTTATATACACAACACCCAATGTTACTTTTTTAGCCGCCTCCCTAAAATTAAAAATCGAACTAGATGATTTAGACTCTAGTTTAATATTATTGCGTGCTATATCTCTCCTTTGTTTTTCTTCAAATAAACTAATCTGATTCGGTTTCTTGGAGCTGTTAAATTTACTGTCTTGACATTTACATCCAATAATTACTAAACATAAGCCGCTAAGAATTATTAAGTTTTTATTCATGAATTTTTGTATTATAATATAACAGAATTAGATTATGAAATAAATTGCATTTCATAAAACAATCCAATAAATTCTTGAATTTGCATAGTTGATTACACTATCTACAATTACAAAATTATAGGCAAATTAACAGTTGATTATAATAATATTTCATGACGCACATCAAATTACTTAGTGATTTAATAGGCTAAATGACATAATAAAATTATTAATTTCAGCTTCCTTCGTTTAGCCTACCATTCATTTACATTTATTTTGGATTTCTAAATGAAACTGTTTTCTTTCAATACAATTATTTTGAATACTTCGGTTTATATTTATTTTTACAATTTTTCAAATAACATAAGTCTTAGCATTTTTATATATTTACAAACTATTATGAATGTAAAAAAACATATCCCTAATGCTATTACTTGTTGCAATTTAATTTGTGGTTGTTTAGCTATTGTACAAATTTTTGAAGGTAATTTAGTTCATGCTGCCTATTTAGTTGGTTTGGCTGCAATCTTCGATTTTTTTGATGGCTTTGTTGCTCGGTTACTAAATGTAAGTTCACCAATAGGAAAAGATTTAGATAGCTTGGCAGATATGGTAACTTTTGGTGTTGTGCCAGGTTTTGTAATGTATCAGCTAATAAGAATAAGTGTTATAGCTCAAAATCCAAATAGTAATGATACATCTAATTCTCTTGCGTATTTCGCGTTCATAATTCCAGTATTATCGGCTGTTAGATTAGCTAAATTTAACAATGATAACCGTCAAACCGATTCTTTTATTGGAGTACCAACTCCCGCAAATGCAATATTTATTTGTTCCATTCCATTAATATTAGAGGGTGATAAATTTCAGTTTATACTAAATCCTTTTACTTTATGCTTTTTTTCATTAATACTAAGTATGTTACTTGTTTCTGAAATACATTTATTTGCATTAAAATTCAAAAATTTCAAATGGAAAGGAAACGAAATTCGTTTTATGTTCATAGGATTGAGTGTAGCTTTAATAGCTACGCTTCAACTTATTGCTATTCCTTTAATTATCATCCTATACATTTTAATTAGTATAGTAAGTGATTTTGTGAAACAAAAAAATACTTAATTTTTAATAAATCTCTTCGTTATTTTTCCTTTCTCTGTTTCAATAACTATATTGTAAACGCCTCTTGCCAAGTTTTCAATATTTATTTTTTGCGTTGT
>CANHPI010000119.1 GCA_947462425.1 Bacteroidota bacterium | reverse complement strand
GCCATTGGAACATTAACACCTACAAGTACAGGAGGCGCAATAGCTAGTTATGCAGTGAGTCCAAGTTTACCAGCAGGATTAGCAATTAATACAACAACAGGTGTCATTACTGGAACGCCATCTGCAGTTTCATCACAAACATCTTATGTGGTGACTGGAACCAATGCAAGTGGAACAGTCACAGCTACGGTGGTGATTACAGTTGAAGATCCACCTCTTCCACCAGCAGGATTAACCTATACAAGTCCAAATCTGTATACAGTAGGTACTGTCATTGGCACATTAACCCCTACAAGTACAGGAGGTGCGATTGATAGTTATGCAGTAAGCCCAAGTTTACCAGCAGGATTAACAATTAATACCACAACAGGTGTCATTACAGGAACGCCATCTGCAGTTTCATCACAAACATCTTATGTGGTGACAGGAACTAATACAAGTGGAACAGCAACGGCAACAGTGGTGATGACGGTGAACATTGCACCGCCAACAGGATTAACTTATACTAGCCCAAATGTGTATACAGTAGCTACTGCCATTGGAACATTAACACCTACAAGTACAGGAGGCGCAATAGCTAGTTATGCAGTGAGTCCAAGTTTACCAGCAGGTATATCAATTAATACAACAACAGGATTAATAACAGGAACACCATCTGCAGTTTCGTCACAAACATCTTATTTTGTCACAGGAGCGAATGCAAGTGGAACAGTAACAGCCACTGTAGTGATGACGGTGAATTCAGGTGTTACTCCTCAGCCACAAGGTGCTCTAAATGCAGTCGATTACAATTTATTAGCTATAGATTCAGTCATACTTAAATTAACGGTATCTAGTGGTACTGCACCTTTTTCTTTGATTTTAAACAATTCTAATAATAGTTTAAAAGATACAATTAGTAATCTATCACCTGTTAATAATGATATAAGCTTTAAACTAAAACAATTAGATACAACAAAAATTTATACGATATTCAAACTTATTGATGCAAGTAACAATGTTAGGACATCTGGTTTTACGAAGGATACAACAAAGGTCAATGTATTAAAGCCAAAAATTGTTTTAACCTTAAAAGCAGATCCAACAGTAAAACAAACAGATAATAGTTTTAAGACTAAATTATTATTAAAGATAAAAAATGCAGGAGATTTAGATTTGAGAAATGTTCAAGTCAATGCAAATTTAAGTACGGTATTCCCTAAAGAAATAAATTATGTATTAGATAGTGTAAGAGTTTTAAGTGGAAATCTTTCAATAAATCCAAATTATAATGGTGCTGGATCTGCAACAGCTGTGTCCAGTATACAAAATCCTATAGGAGTTTCAAGTTCTGAGAATAAAAATACTTATTCGGTATTGGATCAAAATTTCTTGTTTAACAATGGAGTTAGTTTAAATAAAAATGAAGAAGGTGAAGTTGTCTACTATGTTTCTATAGGGGCTACTACCCAAAATGTGACTTTAAAACTTCAGTTTGAAACTGCTGGTGCTGGGATTTTGACTAAAAGTGATGGTAGTTCAAGTACGCAAGAAGCAAAATCTAAATCAGACGATGGAACAAATATTAATCAACATCCAAACATCACAAATGATGGCTTGCCATTACCTACCTATGTGCCTTTAATCCCTAATGAAAAAATAGGGGCAAGTTTAAGTGTAAGTGCATCTAAGCCAATTACTGGAGGCTATGAGTTTCATTTTATCGCAAAAATTAAAAACTTTGGTAATATAAACTTAGATAGTATAAGAATTGAATATGATTTAAATAAAATGTTCAAAAGTCCTGATCAAGCTTTTTTAGTATCAAATCCAGTTGTAAAAAGAGGTAATATTATCTATAACGCTACAAATTATAATGGGAACACCAATATAAATTTATTTAATTATGGAGGTGACCTTCAAGTGGGGGATAGTGCAATGTATGAATACGATTTAAAGGTAATTACGAATAGAATATCCTATGCTTGGCCTAATTATTTTGTTGTATTTGCTAGATCAATTAATAGCGGAATAGTAATTCATGATACATCCATGGCTGGATTAAATCCAGATCCCAATAATGACAATGATCCAATTGAAAAATTCTATACTAGTGCTATCGTCAATTATACAGTACCTGCGCCACCAGTTGTAGACAATAAAACTTATGTTTACGGATCGACAATACCTTTAACAATTGGAGTTTTGGTTAAATCTACTCCAAATGGAACAGTTCCTGTCTGGTGTAATGAAATAACAGCTTCTTGTAATCTTGTTCCTCCATCAACTCCGACTGAAATTGGGAAGTATATATTCGCATTAAGATCTTATGATACAACCAGCTTTTTGTATAGTGATTCATTTGTTTATGATACTATTATCATCAAGCCGCCTGTACCTCTTGTACTAGATTCAAGCTATATATTGGGAGCTACTAATAATCCTTCAACAATAAATGGGTTAGCGACTGGTTTAAGTGGTAGTATTTTAAATTATTATGAAAATAATGTAAAACAATCCTCGATACCAAAATTACCTAGTTCCGTTGGAGTTTATCAATATGCAGCAAGTCAGACTGTTAATTTTATCGAAAGTGATACTGCATCATTTAAAATAAACATACTTGATCCAAATAATTTATTACATCTACAAAAAATAGTAGACACTGCCGTTTTACAAAGTAATTCCACGTATAATTATACTTTCAAATTGATTGCAAGTAATTTGAGTCAATTTGTTCTCAATAATGTAAATATTACTGACAATATTTCAAATTCAATTTCTCTACCTATAAACTATTCTATTATAAATATTAAATCAACTGGAGGATTAATAGCTAGTAGTTCTTTTAATGGTAATACAGATATTAATTTAACTTCTGTTAATAGTAAACTGGCAATTAATGCGCAAGACACAATAATTTTTGTCATGAATTTAATTCCTAAAGGATTTGCAGGAAACCTAACAAATATTGCAGATATAAATGTAAGTTCTATTTGGGGTGATTTTGGAATGAGATCATCAAGTCAAACTAAAGCTCAAGAAAGTTCAAAAACACCAACTATTTATTCTGTTCCGGAGCTTCCTCTTTTAATACCAGAAGGATTTTCTCCAAATTATGACGGTATTAATGATCGTTTTGTAATCATCAAGCCATTTGGCACTATTTTAGATTTAGAAATTTTCAATAGATGGGGTAATATAGTGTATACAAATTCAAATTATAATAATGAATGGGATGGCAAAGGTGTTATGAATTTCTTGGGTCAAGATTTAGTTGATGGGGGGTATTATTATTCAATTAAAGCAAAAGATATAAAAGGGGTAACTAAATTTTTTAAAGGGTTCGTAATTATACAACGTTAAGATGCGCAAAAATTTAAAATACCATATTATTCGTATAATTTTATTATTGATACTATCTATACATGTCAGCAAGAGTTTTGCTCAATCTTTACCAATGTATTCTCAATACATGTATAACATGGTTAGTATTAATCCAGCTTATGCTGGTTCAAGGGGTGTTCCTAGTATAGCCGCCATTATTAGAGATCAATGGTCAGGATTACCTGGAGCACCAACAACTAAATCATTTACTTTTGATTTACCATCCAATGACAAAAAAACTGGATATGGAATGCAGATTTTTGAAGATAAGTATGTTAATTATATAAAAAGAACTGGTATTAATCTTTCTTATAATGTAAAAGTTACTATATCAGATAAGGGTGTATTAAGCTTAGGGCTAAAAGGTGGTTTTTATAATGATTCTAAAAATTTATCAGCTGTTAATCTTGGTTTTGGAAATTCCTCTTATGACATTGCATATGCTAATAATATTAATAAAATAATACCTTTAGCTGGAGCTGGAGTTATGTACATGGATGATAAATTTTATGCTGGTTTTTCAGTGCCAGATCTTGTTGTGTTTTCCAATGGTTTAAAAAAGGTTACAAATGATAATTTATTTCAAGTAAACGAACTTCATTATTTTTTAACTACAGGTTATTCTTTTGATCTTAGTGAAGAGTTTCAAATAAAACCATCTATACTATTAAAATCTGTTAGTGGTGCGCCAATTCAATTTGATTATAATGTTAATTTATGGATGCGTAATTTGGTATCAGTTGGAGGTTCTTATAGAACAAATGAGTCTGTTTTAGCTATGGCAGAAATACAAGCTAGTCCAAAATTAAGAATTGGTTTCGCATATGATATGCCATTTAAAAGACCCAATACAAATGAAATATTTTTAAGATATGAATATGGAAGATTATTTCCTAAAAGTAAATCATATAAGATTAATTAGTTATGAATATAATTTTTAAATATACCTTAATCTTACTAGTAACCATTTTAATTGGAACAAATAGTAATATTATATTAGCACAAAAGTCAAATAGAATTTTACAAAGAGATTCATTAGACTATACTGCACATTCTTTTAATCCTAATTCTAACAATAATGAATTCAACCCAATCATATATAAAGGCGGTTTATTATTTGTATCCAATAAAAAAAATGCTTCTAATTTAATGGGCTCCAATAAAGTTTATTGGGTTCCCAATAGTCAAATTTATACCAATAGGTATGACAGCGGTTTCATAAACATTAAATTAAATGATGATTTTACAGCGCCAACAAGTAATGATAATGATATTTTAACACAATATTCCAAAAAAAAATACAGAAATAATTTAAATCACATTGAAAGGGTTTTTTCTGATTTTAATCCTGATGGAAATTTTTCAATTAATGATTCTACTAATGAAATAATATATACTCAGCTTTCAGCACATAAAATTAACGGTTCATATAGATGGGAATTATGGCAAGCTTATTTGAAAGATGGTAGAATATATCATCCTAAAAAATTATTTAATGAAAAAGATACCGCTAATTATTTATATCCGCATCTAACGGATAATGGTAATAAACTTCTTTTTTCAAGTAATAAAAAAGGTGGAAAGGGTGGTTATGATATTTATGCTATTGAAAAGAAAAATAACACTTGGGATACAAATTCGATTGCGCTAGGTGAAATTAATACTTCTTTTAATGAAATTGCCCCTTCAACAATTAATAACAGTATAACTGAAATTTTTTATACTTCTAATATGACTGGAGGAATGGGTGGGTATGATGCTTATAAATATGATCGTGTAACAAATACAAATTTAAATTTAGGATTCCCACTTAATACAATTAATGATGAAATAGATTTGATCTCATCTAAGAAGATTTATTTCAAAACAATGATTGTAGCTGGCAAACCTAAGATTAAAATTTTTGAATATAATCCTATTAATATTAATGTAAATGGTAGCTTAACATTTGCATATGATTCATCTATCGCAGCTAATCAAAAATTATACATCGTTGACAAAGATGATTTTAAGTTGATAGATAGTATAACAACAGATGATAAATCAAATTTCTCATTTCAAGGTAAACCTAATAGAAATTATGTAATAAATACTATTAATAAAGATGGTTTTATTGAAAATTTTGAAATTATTACTGGTGCTATAAAGAGTCAAAGCTTCTCTAAGAATTTAGCTTTATTGGGTCGAAGTGAAAAGCAAATAATGGATTCAATACAACTTTTAAAGGTAATGGCTGAATTAAAGAAAAATGATAGTTTACAAAGAATTATGACAAACAATAAGTTTGTTGTTTATTTTAATTTTGACAAATACAGTTTACAACCTAAAGAAAAAAGAGTTTTAGATACTATGCTTGTTGACTTGAAGAATAACCCTTCAATTTATGCTATAGTGGGTGCCTTCACAGACTGCATTGGTTCTTATGATTATAACTATAATTTATCTGTTAAAAGAGGAAAAGCAGTTGTGGACTATTTATTTAAACATGGCTTAAATAAAAATAGAATAATTTCTAATGGGTATTCTAAAAAATATGCTGTAACAGCTTGCTTTACAGGTAATAATAAAAGTAAAAGACTTTTACAGCAAAATAATAGACGTGCCGAAGTTGTATTCAGTGACACTAAATCTGAAAACTGGGCAAATTTAGAAGTTTCCAGGGGTGCTGACTATTATACTGTTCGTAATTTACAAAATATAGATAAGTTAGGTTCCATTTTCGTTTCTACTAAAGATATTAAAGTTACTATCAGGAAAGACACAGTGGTTAAATTAAACAAACCAATTGTTAAGAAAGACACATTGGTTAAATTAATCAAACCAGTTTCTAAGAAGGACACAGTGGTTAAATTAAACAAACCAGTTGGTAAGAAAGACACAGTGGTTAAATTAATCAATCCAGTTGCTAAGAAAGACACAGTGGTTAAATTAATCAATCCAGTTGCTAAGAAAGATACTGTTGTTAAATTGATTAAACCAGTTACTAAAAAAGATACTTTATTTAGACGAACCAAAGTTTCATCTATAAATGATTCTTCAATTACTGCTATAGTTAAAACCAATGTTAAAAAACCAAAGGATACCGTGATATCTAAATCGCCTTCTTTTATTATTGCAAAGCCTTCAGTGATAGAGTCTGATGATGAATTAAGTAAAGAGGAAATTATTAATGCCCTTGATTCATTAGCAACACTTAAAAAAGAGCAGGAACGTATTGTTAACTATTTGACTAAAAGAATTAATAAGAAACCAATTGATATATTTGTAAATTCTGATTCTGTAACTATTGAAATTTATGATAATGCTATCCATGATAAAGATTCTGTTTCAATCATATATAATAATCGTATAGTGGTAGATAAGCAAGAGTTAAAAGTAAATAAGCCTATCAAATTCAAACTAAAGGTGGATAAAAATAAGAAGTACAATGAATTAATAATGGTTGCTGAAAATTTAGGTTCAGAACCACCAAATACTGCCGTTATGTTCGTTTCCGAGAAAAACGGTAAAAAACAACAAATTATGCTGTCTACAGATATGTTACATAATGAGGTAATATACTTCATAAGAATAGGTAAGGAATAGCACACTAACTAGCTAACAAACTATTTTATATAATAAAGCCTACAGAATTTGGGGGCTTTATTTGTTTAAAGGCTTATATATAGTACCTTCGCGCATCATATATAACTCATGAAGCGAATTGAAAGACATAGAGCCATTTTAGGCGTTGACGATAAAGCCACTTTAAGCGATTTAAAAAAGGTTTATCGTAAGATTATGATGGAATGGCATCCTGATAAATTTCAAGACAGTGATGAGGCTAAAAAAATGGCCGAAGAAAAGTCGGCTAAATTAATTGCGTCTTATCATTTTTTAGTGAGCGTGCATATTGAAACACATGAAGCCACTAAGGATGCTTATATAGCTACTACAACAGAAGCGAGTATAGATGACTTTGAATTTAAATCTGAAATACTCAGAGTGGTATTTTCTGATGGCAATGAATATGAATATTATGGGGTGCCCAAGGCTATTTATGTGAAGCTAGTGAATGCCGACACACCTGATCGTTTTGCAAGACGACATATCTACGAAAATTACTTATATCGAAGTACCAGCAAGATTGTTGGAGGAAACGAGTAATTACGTATAATTAACTCAACAAAGCGTAAAATATTTTCCTTTTTTTGTAAGAAAGAAATAGGTAATTGTAGTATTTTTAGTACTTAATATATTACAACAATTACGATTATGGAAAACAATACAAATGGGGCTGCAAAATGTCCTTTTACAGGCGCCTCTACTGCATCAAAAGTGACTAGTGCTGGAACAAGAAATACCGAT
>CANHPI010000118.1 GCA_947462425.1 Bacteroidota bacterium | reverse complement strand
GGTGTTGCATATATTCGTGCAATTTCTGCTTTAGATAAATTAAAAGGTGCTAACGAAGATGAGAATACTGGTATTCAAATTGTACGTCGTGCTATTGAATAACCTTTACGTCAAATTTGTGCTAACTGTGGAATCGAAGGTTCTATCGTAGTTCAAAAAGTAAAAGAAGGTAAAGATGATTATGGTTTTAATGCTCGTACTGAGAAATATGAAAACTTATTGAAAGCAGGTGTAATTGATCCTACTAAAGTAAGTCGTATTGCTTTAGAAAACGCAGCTTCTGTAGCAGCTATGTTATTGACTACTGACTGTGTATTAGCTGAGAAAAAAGAAGAAGGCGCTCCTTCAATGCCAATGGGTAATCCAGGAATGGGTGGAATGGGCGGAATGATGTAGTTTCGATAAGCTCAAACAACAATCATTTTAATCTGAATAAACAAAAAACGCCTCACAGAAATGTGAGGCGTTTTTTGTTTTATATAAAATAAATATGTAATATTTTTTTACACACTTTTTAAATTTACTAGTGGTGGTGATGCCCACCTGGACCATGCACATGCCCGTGATCTAATTCTTCTGCTGTCGCATCTCTAATTTCTAAAACTTCACCTACAAAATGTAAATGATGGTCGGCTAAGGGATGATTGAAATCCATGATAACAAAATCTTCTCCAATTTCTTGAACAAAACCCATTAACTGGTTTCCATCCGCATCATTCATCATTAATTCTTCACCTTCTTTTACACGTTCTTCGTCAAAAACACCATCTACATTAAATGCTTCTTTTGGGATTTTTGCAATCATTTCCTTATCAGTAATACCATATCCATTTGCAGGAGTTACTTTAAAGTCAAACTTATCACCAACTTTTTTATTTACTAAATTCTTTTCAAAGTCAGGAATTAATTGCCCTACTCCAAAAATAAATGTAAATGGTTGTTCTTTGCTTGTTTGCTCTACTAATTCAGGAGCTTCGTTTTCTAAAAATGACGATAAATGATAATTTACCGATACGACTTTGTTTTGGTTAATAGTCATTGATTTTATTTGTTTTTTTGCCCGCAAATTTCGCTGATTCCACGGATTGTTATTTATTGTTTAGAAGTAGCTTTTATAAATTTCTTTCCGCAAGATTAGCGATACCTGCGGGAAAAATTAAAAATCAAATTTAATACCTTGCGATAAAGTTAATTTTGTTCCGTAGTTAATTGTATTTGTTTGACGGCGCATGTATGCTTTCCAACTATCCGAACCACTTTCGCGTCCACCACCCGTTTCTTTTTCACCACCAAATGCACCACCAATTTCAGCACCACTAGTTCCTATATTCACATTTGCAATACCACAGTCGCTACCATTTACAGATAGAAACTGTTCTGCTTCGCGCATATTCAATGTCATGATAGATGAAGATAAACCTTGAGGAACACCATTTTGCAATTCAATAGCTTCTTCGATAGTTTTGTATTTCATAATATATAAAATAGGAGCAAACGTTTCGTGTTGTACAATTAAAAATTCATTGTTTGCTTCCGCAATACAAGGTTTTACATAGCATCCACTTTCATATCCCTTACCTTCTAATACACCGCCTGGTACAATTATTTTTCCACCTTCAGAAATTACTCGTTCAATAGAAACTAAATAATCCTTTACAGCTCCTTTATCAATTAATGGTCCAACATGATTATTCTCATCTAATGGATCTCCAATACGTAATTGTTTGTAGGCACTTACTAATTTTTGTTTTACATCTTCGTAAATATCTTCATGTATAATTAAACGACGTGTTGATGTACAACGTTGACCAGCAGTTCCAACAGCACCAAATACTAAGCCTGGTAATACTGTCGGTAAATCAGCATTTGGAGTAATTATAACAGCATTATTACCACCTAATTCTAAAATAGAGCGGCCAAAACGACTAGCTACTTTTGTTCCAACAATGCGACCAACTCTTGTTGAACCTGTTGCTGATACTAAAGGTACGCGAGTATCTTCACACATTTTTTCGCCAATCGAACCTGGGCTTACTAATAAACATGAAACCCCTTCAGGTAAATTATTTTCAGCTGCAACTTCATTCCAAATATTATGGCATGCTACAGCACACAATGGTACTTTACTTGATGGTTTCCAAATACACACATCACCACAAATCCAAGCTAAAGCTGTATTCCAATTCCAAACAGCCACCGGAAAATTGAAAGCGGAAATAATACCTACAATTCCTAATGGATGCCATTGCTCATACATACGATGATTCTCTCTTTCAGAGTGCATGGTTAAACCATATAACTGTCGAGAAACTCCAACAGCAAAATCGCAAATATCAATCATCTCCTGAACTTCACCTAAACCCTCTTGGTAAGATTTCCCCATTTCATAAGAAACTAGTTTACCCAAGTCAGCTTTTTTAGCACGTAGTTTTTCTCCATACTGACGAACGATTTCACCACGCTTAGGAGCTGGAATATTACGCCATACTTTAAATGCTTCTGAGGCTACTTGAACTACTTTTTCGTAATCCGCTTCATTTGCTACTTTAACTTTCGCAATTAATTTTCCGTCTACCGGACTGTAAGATTCAATAACATCTCCGCTTGCAAAATAATTTTTACCTGTAGCGCATCCGTTATTAACGTCTTTAATACCTAATGATTTTAGTACTTTTTCCATATGTTTTTAATCTGTTATTTTATTGTTTTTGAAGGCTAAATATAACTATAATATCAGTTTGAATATAAGAAATTTTATTAATTATGGAAAAACATAACATAGTTCGTAATACTTTCCAGAGCCATAGAATTGGAATATTTATTTAGAAAAAATTAAAGAAATTATTCAGGAATTTGATAGATGTGATAAAGAATTGCTTTTACAAATTGACAGATTATCTAATTACACTTTTTTCCTAATTTGAATAAGATTAACTAGAAATGAAAATGCCATAGAAAAGTATATATATGCTTTTGGGATATGTAAATTAAACCCTTCAGCAATAAGTGCTAGGCCAATCATCATTAAAAATGCTAAAGCTAAAATTTTTAATGATGGATGTTTATTAATGAAATTACTGATGTTTTTTGAGATTAATAACATAATCGAAATAGAAACAATAACGGCCATATACATAATCCAAAGTTCCTCTACTAATCCAACTGCTGTAATGATACTGTCGATTGAAAAAATTAAGTCTAACAATAAAATTTGACCAATTATACTCTTAAAAGAATTCGATTTTTTAAATTCTTCCGTTTTATGTTCTTCCGTTTTTTCAAAAATTTCTTTACTACTTTTATATAATAAAAACATGCCTCCCGATATCAGAATCAAATCTTTTCCCGAAAATTCATTTCCATAAACTGTAAATAATCCTATATCTAATTTCAAAATCCAGCTGATTGCACCTAAAAGAATTAATCGCAAAATAAGCGCTAGACTTAAGCCAATGAATCGAGCTTTTTTACGTTTTTCAATGGCTAATTTGTCTGTTATGAGAGAAATAAAAATGATATTATCTATCCCAAGGATTATTTCTAAAAATACAAGTGTAATTAGGGAAATTAAAATTTCTGAATTCATAAATTTTTATTAATCCTATAAAGGTGAGGATTATTTTTAATCTAAATTTTATAAGATTATTAAATTAGGTTAATACTATAATTATTTTATAATTTTTGAGGAAATTTACTCATATCCATATAACCTAATTCCCATTGATGTCCATCAGGATCGGCAAAACTATGCTGATACATCCACCCATGATCAGCAGCATCCATGTATATTTCTCCGCCTGATTCTTTAGCAATATTTACTAGTTCTTTTACTTTTTCAACGCTTTCCACTTCTATAGCTAATAACACTTGTGTTGTTTTTTTGCATCTGCAATCTCTTTTTTTGTGAAATTTTTAAAATGCTCATAGGTTAAAAGCATCACAAACAGATGTTCTTTTAATACCATACATCCACCAAATTCATTAGTGAATTGCGGATTATTACTAAACCCAAGTTTAGCATAAAAGTCAATAGACTTTTGTAAATCTTTTACTGGGAGATTAATGAAAATTTTTGACGCCATAAATTTTTTAAATAAAATTAGTAATTAAACTTCCTTTACTTACCATTGTGAAAAGTTTTTATCCAACCGAAATATTATCTCGCAAAAGAACTATTTAATGTGATTGATAGCATGTTATTATTTTTAAACTTAAGAGCATAAATGTATTTTACAAAGTAATGTAACTATTGCTAAATTTATTATTGTGAAAATTAAATTAACTTTTTTAGATGTATAAGGTATTAGCTTTATATTATTGAATAATTCTCATGGACTTTTATAAACGTATTTTAATTAAATGCTGTAACTCCCTAAGGATTATTTCAGAACGAGGAAATTCCACAAAAAAAGCCCTTGATTAATCAAGGGCTTTTTTTGTGACATATTTTTTATATGTTAAAAATCATCTTTTATAATATTAATTAAATCGATAATCGCCCATATTCCACAACCACCACCAGTAAGAATAAATAAAATATTCCATCCGATTGGTTTTTTCTTATACCATCTGTGAGCAGCAACTCCTCCTAAAAATACCCATAATAAAATAGTAATCAATTTTTCATTGTCACCACCTTTAGTAGGAGTGTTTGCATTAACTTTATCAGTTTTAGAAACTGATTTAAATTGAGCTTGAACTTTCGAATCTAAATTGTTTTTAGTAATTACAACTTGTTCAGAAGCAACATTGACATTGTTTACTTTTTTTACAGGGAATGAAGCTACCGCAACAGAACCAATAAATAAAAGCCCAGCCGTAAATAAGGCAACTAATTTTGTTTTGTGTTTCATAATGTTTTAGTTTTTAAGTTTATATTTGTTTTATATTTTTTCAAATATAAAAATTAAATTAACAAAATCATGATAAAAACAATTTCTTTTTGTAATTTTTTTAAACCAGGTAAGAAATTTTTATTTACAATGTTTTTATTTTTAATAGCAGGCTCATTTTTTGCACAACAAAATCAAGAAGTTGAATTTATAGGTATGTTAACATTGCGTGATAGTTCTTTAATTACCTATAAAATAAATTTTAAAGAAACTAGTAATCAAAAAATTGAGGGGTATTCAGTAACAGATTTTTATGGTTCCGAAAAAACTAAAACAAAAATAGAAGGCTATATTAATAGAGACAAGAAAACTATTTCTTTTTTTGAAACAACAAATTTAGCAACTAAATCCATTGCAAACACTAATGAATTTTGTTTTGTTAATGTTAAAAATGCTAAAATAAAATCCAAAAATAACAAAAGTATTATTCAAGGAAAGTTTATAGGGAAATTTGAAAATGATACTAATTGCATGAGTGGAAGTTTCTATTTAGTAGGAACAGATTTTTTAACTAAACCTGAAGTAAATAAAGATACTGCCTTAAATCCTAGAAAGGAAAGTATTGCTGATCTACTAAAAAAAGCTGATGATTTGTACCTAACATCATCTGAGGTTTTGAAATTGAATTGGTTATCAAATGAGATTAAACTTGAATTATGGGATGGATTGCAATTTGACCAAGATAAAATATCACTTATTATTAATGACAAAATAATTCTTGAAAATTTTATTATTTCTAAAGAAAAAAAAGCAATTTTAGTTCCATTTACAGAAGATGTTTGTAAGATTGAAATCATTGCAGTAAATGAAGGTAAAATGCCTCCGAATACTGTAAATATTGTATTAAAGGATAAAAATAACTCTACCCCACTTGTTACAAAATTAAAAATAGGTGAAAAAACAACAGTTGTTTTAAGTAAAAGCAAGAAATGAAATACTTTTAACATTATGGATAATATTAATAAAAATAAAAAAAAGCAAAAATTATTATTTTATGGGCTTATTAGTTTTTTAGCATTACTAACAACAGTATTATTAATTTTACCTGCAACCTTTTTTGATAGTGGTCAATCTATTTGTGTTTCTATGTTATTATTTAATAAAGAATGTTTTGGTTGTGGCATGACTAGGGCAATACAACATCTTATTCATTTTGATTTTAAATCAGCTTATGATTATAATAAATTATCTTTTATAGTTTTTCCAATGTTTGTTTTTTTAACACTAGTAGAAGTTAGAAAAATATATTTTAAAATTAAGTAACTAATAATCTATTTTTAATTGATTTTACTTTAAATAAGAAATAGATATGTTATTCTATTTCGTTAATTAATAACCGAAGTATTATCTATGTATTTAATAGTTATTAATAAATTTAATTCTTAATAAAAAACTGCTACATATTTTGAGATTTATCAATTAAAATTGATGTCATTGAAAAGGAACCCCCAATAACTGCATCATTAAAATAGGATATCTTTTCAGTTTTACCACGCAATGCAATCGCATAAATCATTGGTAAATAATGATCGGGCGATGGTACAGATAATTGCAATGCTTTGCTATAATTTTTATAATTGATTAATGATTTAATATCGTTTTCAGAAATTAATTTTTTAAAAGTTTCGTTAGCTTCCAATGCCCAATCGTGACCAAAAGGTTCGTTAAAATTTCCATTAAATCTAGCGAACTGAAAATTATGTACCATATTGCCACTACCAATAATTAAAACACCTTTTTTCCTTAAACCTGCTAATTCCTTGGCTAAATCATAATGGTATTGAGTACTTTTTGTGTAATCTAAACTGAATTGAATTACAGGAATATTAGCCTCAGGATACATTGGTTTTAATATACACCAAGTTCCGTGATCTAAGCCCCAAGAATCATCTAACCCAACTGAAGTAGTAGTAATTATTTTCTTAGTTTCATCAGCTAACCATTTGCTTCCTGAAGCCGGATATTGTGCGTCAAATAAAGCTTGCGGAAATCCTCCAAAATCATGAATCGTTTTTGGTTTATCCATTGTAGTTACAAAAGTGCCTTTAGTTTCCCAATGTGCCGAAATACAAAGGATGGCTTTTGGCTTAGGAATTTTCTTAGCAATGGTTTTCCAACCTTTTGTAAACTCATTATCTTCGATAGCATTTATGGGTGAGCCATGACCAATAAATAAGACTGGCATTAATTCATCTTGTTCGGATAAACTATTTGCAAACAATTTAAAATCTCCTAATGTTGTCATAGTGGCAATTCCTATTATTGATTTAATAAATATCTTTCGTTCCATATCATTTATTTAATTCACCAATTTAAATAAAAATGGTCATGCTGAACTTGAATCAGTATCTCTATGAGAGGAATAAAAAAAGTATAAGTAACAAACATTTAGTAAAATTAATTATAATAAGGTTCACTATTGTATATATAAATTCAATGTTATCTGAGTCAAGAATTTTTGTTTGCGCATGCCCCTATAAAAAGACAAACGGATTAGTCCGCTAGTTATTACATAAAAAAAATGAAACAAAAATTGAAAATACAATATAAGCATTATAAAAAAAGGAAATTAAAAACAATTAATTATCTTTTTTATAAAGCAGGTTATTAATTAAGCTTTCCGTTTTAATGGTATATTTTTCATAAGCCTTGCCGGTTGCGGGACCGCTAAAACCTGTGTAAACCGATTTTACCTGATGATTTTTATCTAAGAAAATAGTGGTGGGAAATGCCATCACAACATTTAAAAAAGGTAAACTTTCAGAGGCCTTATCTTTTCCTGTTAAACCAGTAAGCAAAATGTCGTAACCGATATCAAACTTTTTCATTAATCGCATTATATTTGCT
>CANHPI010000117.1 GCA_947462425.1 Bacteroidota bacterium | reverse complement strand
TTAATAAATGATCCTCTCATCATTATGGGTGATGAACCAACTGGGAATTTAGATAAAAAAAATAGCGATTTGGTTTTTGATATTTTTAATAATTTGGTAAAAGAAAAAAATCAGGCTTTATTAATTGTAACACACGATCCTGATTTTGCAGTCAGAACACACCGAACTATTGAAATGGCAGACGGAAAAATTATTAGTTAATTGAAAAATAGCTATATCAAAACTGACCAATTATAACAGTCCACTTCAATTTTAATATTCTATAGTTTCAAAAGAGCCACTTTTCAGTTTTGCATCATAAATAATCAACAAACTACTTCAAGATAGCTTGCAACTTACAATTGAAGTGACTGAATGTAGGTTTGTCATATCTATATAGCACTATATGTAATTTTTCTATAAAAAAAATCCCCAACTACAATGTAATTGGGGATTTTTATAAAATTTAATATTAAAATTATTCTGCGCTATCAACTGAAGAATCTTCAGCACCTGCAGTATCAGTTGTTTTTTTAGCACGGCTACGACGAGTTGTTTTAGCTTTTTCAACCTTAGCAGCTTTACCGTTAGAGTAAATTTCGTTAAAATCAACTAATTCAATTAAAGCCATTTCCGCAGCATCACCTTGTCTGTTTCCAGTTTTAATGATACGAGTGTAACCACCATTTCTTTCAGCAACTTTAACAGAAACTTCTTTAAATAATAACGCTACAGTTTCTTTACTTTTTAAGTAAGAGAAAACTGTTCTACGGCTATGCGTAGAATCATCTTTACTTCTGTTAATGATTGGCTCAACATACGTTCTTAATGCTTTAGCTTTAGCTAAAGTTGTAAAAATACGCTTGTGTTCTATTAAAGAACAAGCCATATTACTCATTAATGCTTTACGGTGTGAAGCTGTTCTCCCTAAATTATTTATTTTGTCTCCGTGTCTCATTGTGTTTTTTAGTTTTGAAAGTTTGAAAGTTTAAAGGTTTTAACAGTTCTCGGCATCTAACCTTTTAAACTTTCAAACCTCCTTATTCTTTTAAACTACATTTTAATCTTTATCTAATTTATATTTTACTACGTTCATTCCAAATTGTAAACCTTTTGTTGATACAAGATCTTCAAGCTCAGTTAAAGATTTTTTACCAAAATTACGGAATTTTAAAAGGTCATTTTTATTGAACGAAACTAGTTCTCCTAACGTTTCAACATCTGCCGCTTTTAAGCAATTTAATGCGCGTACAGATAAATCCATGTCCACCAATTTAGTTTTTAATAATTGACGCATGTGTAATGATGTTTCATCAAATTCTTCTTCAGATTTTTTCTCTTCAGAATCCAATGTAATTTTCTCATCAGAAAACAGCATGAAATGGTGTATTAAAATTTTAGCCGCTTCTTTCAGAGCTTCTTTCGGATGAATAGATCCATCAGAAACGATATCTAAAATTAATTTTTCATAATCCGTTTTTTGTTCAACACGGTAGTTTTCAATCGTGTATTTCACATTTTTTATCGGAGTATAGATAGAATCAATAAAAATTGTTCCTTGTGGCGCAGAGTTAGTTTTATTCTCTTCCGCAGGAACGTATCCACGACCTTTATCAATTGTTAATTCGATTTTCAATTTAACACTAGTTTCGCAATTAAAAATCACTAAATCAGGGTTTAATATTTGAAAACCATTAGCAAATTTACCAATTTCACCAGCAGTAAATTTTTCGTTTCCAGCAAAGTGAATAACGATTTTTTCTACATCATGATTATCTAATTGTTTTTTAAAACGAACTTGTTTTAAGTTTAATATAATTTCAGTAACATCTTCAACAACACCTTTAATAGTTGAAAATTCGTGATCTACTCCTTCAATTCTAACGCTAGTAATTGCGTGACCTTCTAAAGAAGATAATAAAATACGACGTAAAGAGTTACCTATAGTTATACCGAATCCTGGTTCTAAAGGACGGAATTCAAATTGTCCTTCAGTTTCGGTAGAGTTAATCATAACAACCTTGTCTGGTTTTACGAAATTTAATATTGCCATTTTATTAATTTATATAGGTTAAAAAAAAATGCTAGTTTCTATTATTTAGAGTACAACTCGACGATTAGCTGCTCTTTAATATTTTCAGGAATTTGAGAACGCTCAGGAACTGAAATAAATTTACCTGTAAAGCTTGTTTTGTCAAAATCTAACCAAGAATACTTATTTACTGAACCTGATAAAGAATGAGTGATAGCTTCTAAAGATTGAGATTTCTCCCTAACACCAACAACATCACCAGCCTTTAATGTATAAGAAGCAATATCAACAACATTACCATTAACAGTGATATGAGCATGATTAACTAATTGACGAGATGCACGACGAGATGGTGCTATACCTAAACGGTAAACAACATTATCTAAACGAGATTCGATTAATTGTAATAATACTTCACCTGTAATTCCATGCGCACGAGCTGCTCTATCAAACGTTTTAGCAAACTGTTTTTCTAAGATACCGTAAGTATATTTAGCTTTTTGTTTCTCCATTAATTGAATAGCATACTCGGATTTTTTACCTTTTTTCTTTGTATTACCATGTTGCCCAGGAGGGTAGTTTTTTTTCTCTAATGCTTTATCCGGACCAAAAATTGGCTCTCTGAATTTTCTTGCAATCTTAGATTTAGGACCTGTATATCTTGCCATTTCTATATATTAATTTCTGTTATTACTTTTTTTATTTACTATCAGCCTAATTGAAGTTGATTAACAACGACGTTTTTTAGGGGGACGACAACCATTGTGAGGCATAGGAGTTATATCAATTATTTCAGTTACTTCAATACCTGAAGTTGAAATAGTTCTGATAGCAGATTCTCTACCTGCACCTGGTCCTTTTACATATACTTTTACTTTACGTAAACCTAAGTCAGCCGCTACTTTAGCGCAATCTGCTGCAGCTAATTGTGCTGCATAAGGTGTATTTTTCTTAGAACCACGGAATCCCATTTTACCAGCACTAGACCAAGAAATAACTTGTCCAGCAGAGTTAGTTAAAGAGATAATGATGTTATTAAACGTAGCGTTTAAGTGAGCTTCTCCAACTGCTTCTACCTTTACTACTCTTTTCTTCGCGCTAGCTTTAGCTGCCGCTACTGATGATTGTTGTTTAGCCATTTTAATTAAATGCTTATTTTATTTATTACTTAGTAACTTTTTTCTTGTTTGCAACGGTTTTACGTTTTCCTTTACGGATACGAGCGTTGGTTTTAGTACGTTGTCCACGAACTGGTAAACCATTACGGTGACGAATACCACGATAAGATCCAATATCAGTTAAACGTTTGATATTTAAAGCAACTTCTGAACGAAGTCCACCTTCTACTTTAAAATTGTCGTTAACAATTTTACGAATAGCGTTTTGCTCATCATCATTCCACTCATTAACTTTTTTATTAAAGTCAATACCAGCTTCAGTTAAAATACGTTGAGCTCTGCTACGTCCAATACCAAAAATGTAGGTTAATCCTATTTCTCCTCTTTTATTTTTTGGTAAATCTATACCTGCAATACGTGCCATTATTTATATACTTGGTTTTAAAAGTTCGCGAAAATACGCAATTATTTTTGTCTTTGTTTAAACTTTGGGTTTTTTTTATTGATTATGTATAACTTTCCTTTACGACGAACCATTATACAATCAACGCTTCTCTTTTTGATGGATGCTCTAACTTTCATTTCCTTTGGTTTTATTATTATTCTTAATTACTTGTATCTGTATGTTATTCTTCCTTTTGATAAATCATAAGGGCTCATTTCTAATTTAACTTTATCACCAGTTAATATTTTAATATAGTGCATTCTCATTTTTCCTGAGATGTGAGCTATTAAAGTATGACCATTTTCAAGTTCTACCCTAAACATGGCGTTACTCAACGATTCGAGAATCACACCATCTAACTCAATATTTGCTTGCTTTGCCATATTAAGCTTGTTGGATTGACATTTGATTATTACTACGACCTTTAATTCTTCCGTTTTTCATTAAGCCATCATAATGACGATTTAGCAAATATGTTTCAATTTGTTGTAAAGTATCTAATACTACACCAACTAAAATTAATAATGATGTTCCTCCAAAGAAATCCGCAAAAGAGCTATTGATACCCAATTTAATAGCAATCGAAGGTAAGATAGCCACAAATGCCAGGAAAATAGAACCTGGTAAAGTAATACGAGACATTACCTGGTCAATAAATTCTGCGGTACTTTTTCCTGGTTTTACACCTGGAACAAAACCTCCATTACGTTTCATATCATCTGCTAATTGATTTGGATTAATCATAATTGCAGTATAAAAGTATGTAAAGGCTATAATTAAAGTTGCAAAAATAAAGTTATACCAAAAGCCATATCTATCAGCAAATACGCCACCAGTACCACCAGAGAAGCCTGAAACAGCTGCTGGAATAAACATAATAGCTTGGGCAAAAATAATTGGCATAACTCCTGCAGCATTTACTTTTAGTGGTAAATATTGACGAACTCCTCCAATTTGTTTATCACCAACAATTTTTTTTGCGTATTGTACTGGAATTCTTCGAGTTCCTTGTACCAACAAGATACAACTTACAATTATGAATAATAAGAATACAATTTCGAGTAAGAACATAATTAAACCTCCACCAGCACTTTGTAAACGTGAACCGAATTCAGAAGTAATTGCAAAAGGTAAACGAGATATTATACCAATCATAATTAAGATTGAAATACCATTACCAATTCCTTTGTCAGTAATTCTTTCACCTAACCACATAATAAACATCGTACCAGCTACTAAAATAATAGTAGATTGAATACCAAACCATGTTGGATCAATTCCTACAACACCTGGTTTTGTGTAAACCTGAGCTGCTAAATAACCTGGAGCTTGAACCGCAGTAACAGCAACTGTTAAGAAACGTGTGTATTGGTTAATTTTTTTACGTCCACTTTCTCCTTCTTTTTGCATTTTCTGGAAATAGGGAACCGCCATTCCTAATAATTGAATAATGATGGAAGCCGTAATATATGGCATAATACCTAAACCAAAGATAGATGCTCTTGAAAAAGCTCCACCTGCAAAGGCATTAATTAGGGCAATAATACCACCATCATTTGCAGAATTCTCGTTTGCTAAAGCCAGTACTTCAGTGTTAATACCTGGCAATACAACATAAGAACCCAAACGATAGATGAGAATAAGGCCAAGGGTAGTTAATATCCTTTGCTTTAACTCTTCTATCTTCCAAATGTTTTGGAAGGTTTCTATAAAACGTTTCATATATTAATTTAAATTTCTACTAATTATAATTCAGTTGCTACTCCACCTTTAGATTCAATAGCTGCTTTAGCTGTTGCTGTAAATGCGTGAACTGTAATAGTTACCTTTGATTTTAATTCACCTCTGCCCATAATTTTAATTAAACTATTTTTAGAAGCGACACCATTAGCAATTAATACATCTCTAGTGATTTCTGTAATATTTTTAGTATCAACAATTTTTTGTATAACATCTAAGTTTACACCAGTATGATTAACGCGGTTAATATTTTTGAAACCAAATTTAGGTACACGACGTTGTAATGGCATTTGGCCACCTTCAAAACCACGTTTCTTTTTATTACCAGAACGGGATTGAGCACCCTTATGTCCTTGTGTAGCTGTACCGCCACCGCCAGAACCTTGCCCACGACCTCTTCTAAAGTTATTTTTTACTGAACCTTCTGCAGGTGTTAATGAATTTAATTTCATATTGTTTTTATTATTTTTTAAAAAGATAATATGGTATAGTTTATTTATTTTAAATCTTAAATAAAATCAACTATTTCATATTAATTTCCTTTTATAATTAAATGTTTTCTATTTTCAATAAATGTGCAACTGCATTGATCATACCTTGAACTTGTGGAGTTGCTTCCTTAGTAATGCAATGGTTTAGTTTTCTTAAACCTAATGCTTGCACTGTTGCTTTTTGTCTAGCATTCCTTTTAATAGGACTTTTAGATAATGTTATTTTAACTTGTGGCATATTTTCTTATTATTATCCGTTAAATACTCTGTCTAATGAAATACCTCTTTGTCTAGAGATTGCTAATGGGTCACGCATTTTTGCTAAAGCATCAATAGTTGCTTTTACCACATTATGTGGATTTGAAGAACCTTTTGATTTAGCTAATACATCAGTAATACCAACACTTTCTAAAACTGCACGCATCGCGCCACCAGCAATTACACCAGTACCATGAGCTGCAGGTTTTAAAAACACACGAGAGCCACCAAATTTACCATTTTCTGAGTGAGGAACAGTACCTCTAATTACAGAAACTTTCACTAAATTTTTCTTTGCATCATCAATACCCTTAGTAATAGCATCTGTAACTTCATTTGCTTTTCCTAATCCGTATCCTACAACACTTTTTTCATCACCAACAACAACGATAGCAGCGAAACTAAAGTGACGACCACCTTTGGTAACTTTGGTTACACGTTGAATAGCAACTAACTTATCTTTAAGTTCGATGTCTGTTGACTTAACTTTTTTTACAACTTCTTTTGACATGTTATGTATGTTCTTTTTATACTAATTAAAATTTTAAACCTGCTTCGCGAGCACCTTCAGCTAACGACTTAATACGACCATGGTATAAATAACCATTTCTATCAAACACGATAGTATTAATACCTACTGCCGAAGCTTTTTCAGCGATTAATTTACCAACTAACTTCGCTTGATCAACTTTATTCACTTTAGAATCTTTGATACTTTTATCATTCGAACCTACTGCTAAAATTGTTGTTCCAGTTAAATCGTTAATTAATTGAGCTGATATACTCGTGTTACTTCTAAATACACTTAATCTAGGTGTAGTAGCAGTTCCGTTTATAGTTTTACGGATTTTAAACTTAATGCGTTCTCTTCTTTGTTTTTTATTGAGTGCCATCTTTCCAGTTTTTTGAAGATGATTAATACTAATTGAATTATGTTACTTTTTACTTGCAGATTTACCAGCTTTACGGCGTAAAATTTCGCCAGCAAATTTGATACCTTTTCCTTTATAAGGCTCAGGTTTACGTAAACTACGTATTTTAGCTGCAACCATTCCGATTAATTGCTTATCAGAACTTTCTAATATTACTGATGGATTTTTTCCCTTTTCAGAAGCTGTAGTTATTTTGATTTCGTCAGGTAATTCAAATAAAACGTTATGAGAGTAACCTAATGATAATTCTAATAATTGACCTTTATTAGAAGCACGGTAACCTACACCCACTAACTCTTGTTCTGTTTTATATCCTTCAGAAACACCTTTAACCATGTTAGCAATTAATGTACGATATAAACCGTGCAATGCTCTGTGGCGTTTTTGATCAGTTGGACGAGATACGTTAATAACACCGTCTTCTAATTTTACTATGATATCAGCATCAATTGTTTCTGATAATGACCCTAATTTACCTTTAACTGAAACTTTTGTTCCAGTGATGTTTACTTCTACACCTGCAGGCACTGTGATTGGTAATTTTCCTATACGTGACATGTTTTTTCTCCTTCTAAATTATGAAATGTAACATAAAACTTCGCCACCAATATTTAATTTACGAGCTTCTTTATCTGTCATTACACCCTTAGATGTAGAGATAATAGCAACGCCTAATCCGTTTAATACTTTTGGCATAGTATCAACACCAGCATACTTACGTAAACCTGGTTTAGAATCTCTGTCTAAAGTGCGGATTGCTGATA
>CANHPI010000116.1 GCA_947462425.1 Bacteroidota bacterium | reverse complement strand
TTATCGCGATTTACCCGAATTTACAAACAATAAACCAACTAGCATGGCATAATTAAGCAATTGGACTGTTTTCATGGTTTTTGGTTTAATGATGGTGAATTAAACCTAAGGTAGGGAATGCTACTATTTGATGGGTATTTTGTGACTTGGGTTGTCGAGGAAAGTTTGGGGTGGGTGGGTTTGGAATAATATTAATTATAATTCTTAAAATTTTCGGACTGGTTAAGTTCTCAACAGATATTTCGTTTATTTATAATTGAACAGAAAAATAAAATAATTATCAACAATATAAGAAAATAATAACGAAAGTATTACTAAATAATAAACTTTAAAACGAACGAACAGAATATGCTTTATATCCACCTGTTTTATATGCATAACCAGAAGATGGACCATAAACATAAGCTCTACTATCTTGATCAAGATATTGACTAGAAGACCAAATCCAATTTGCTGTAATACTCATACTTCCTAATACAATACCACAAACAGATGCATTAACAATAACTTTATCCAACTCAGCTTTACTTGGCAAATACCAATCTGAATAACCATTTAATACCAAATTATAGCTATATAGTGCTGCATAAGAGCCAAGAGTGCCGTATTGAGAAACTAATGAATTTGTATTTGCATTACCTGTTCCAAAAAGAGAACTTGTAGATGACAATATATTGCTACCCCAAGCTATTCCATTCGCATATGTAGAAGTAATTATTAATCCATGATTTTCACCATTCACATAACCTGGATCACTAGAATTTAATATATATGCTACTCTTCCTCCTTGATAAAAATCACCTAAAACTATTAATGTCTTAAATGATACAGATGAACCATAAGCGACACCAGCAACGTTTTTAGCATATGCTCGCACATAATATGTTGTATTAGGAACTAAATTAATTAAACTAGTACTAAAACTACCATTAGATGTGGTATTAATATAAATACTGTCTGCAATTGTAGGAAAAGGATTTATAGAATAACACAACCCTGATTCAATAATAACACCACCGCCATTATCAGAAATATTTCCACCAGAAATTGCTGTTGTTGAAGTTATATTTGAAACATTATTATTAGTTGTAATTGTAGGTATTGCTATTGTATCTGTTTTAAATTCAATTTCGTTTCCTAATTTTCTAATTATGCCATTATTATTTATACCAAAAGCAACAACATAATATTTTGTATTCGGTTGTAAATTAGTTATGGAAGCATTAAATAAACCCGAACCGTTACCAGATGAAACTATAGTCCCATTTAATGTACTAACAGGGCTAAGAGTTGAATAATAAAAACCTCTTGAAGTAATCGCTGTACCACCATCATCAGTTATATTTCCAATCAATTGCGCACTTGTTCTTGTTATATCAATTGCATTGTTTGTTACAACCACCGGATCAATATATGGAGTGGTTGTTATGGTAATCTCATTGCCATAAGATATACCAATTGCATTTGAAGCAAATGCTCTGACATAATATTTTGTGTTTGGTTTTAAATTCGCCAACCCTAAAGAATATATACCTAAGCCTTGACCACCAACTTTAAGACTATCAGCAATAGTTGGGTTAGGTTGTAATCCATAAAATATTCCACGCAACAAAATTGTTGACCCACCATCACTTATAACATTTCCACCAACCGTTGAAGTTGTTTGCGTTATATTTGTTGCATTAGCAGTTGTAACAATGGGCGCTGTATAAGCATTTGTAGTAAAACTGATTTCATTACCATAAGCCGTACCTAATTCATTAACAACAAAGGCTCTTAAATAATATTTTATTCCAGAATTTAATCCATTTAAATTTGAAACAAAATCTGCACTTCCAATTCCTGCATTTATAACTGTATTTGCTGTTGTTGGATTGGATGATGTAGCATAACAAATACCTTTCGATGTTATAGTACCACCACCAGCATTAATTGCAAAACCACCAGAAGATGCACTTGTAAATGTAATATTGTTAATTGGACTTGTTGATATTTGAGGCATTACCAAATCAACCAAAGTACTTGCTTCAACTTCATTACCATATACTGTACCAGCACTATTAATTGCAAATGCCCTTATATAGTATTTTGAATTTGCACTTAAATTATAAATAGACGTGTCAAAACTTACACTTCCAGTTCCACATAAAATTACACTATCTTGAATTGTAGGATTTGCTGTTTTCGAATAACAAATTCCTTTTGAGGTAATTAAGCCATTACCATCACTAGTTATAAACGACCCGGTTTTAAGGCTATTTTTTGTTATTTGAGTGGCAGCTTTTGTTGTAATAGTTGGCAATATAATTTGAATAGGATTAGTTGTAAAATTCACTTCATTGCCATAAGCTGTCCCAATCGCATTTATTGCATATGACCTGACATAATATTTAGTATTTGGTTTAAGATTTTTTAAAGTAGAGAAATAACTACTTGAACCAGATCCGTTATTTGTTAAGCTATCTGCAACAGTAGGGTTTGATAATTCAGCATAACAAATCCCCTTTGACAAAATAGGGCTTCTACCATCTGAAATTATATCACCACCAGATACAGCAGTGTTTTGAGTAATACTAATTGCATTTTTAGTATTGAGCGAAGCTATTGTAGAAGGTATATTAACAGTTTTAAATGAAACTTCATGACCATAAGATAAGCCAATTAAATTTGAGGCGAAACTTCTTACATAATATGTAGTGTTAGGTTTTAAATCTGAAACTAAAATTTCAAAATCACCTTGATTAATAGGATTTGTAGTTACAAATGATTGATTAATCGTTGGATTTGGAGTTATACTAAAACAAAAGCCTAATGTAAGAACATCTGACCCTCCACTTTCAATCAATGTTGATTTTAAAGTTGCTCCTGTTTGTGTTATTTGATTTATTATAGTTGAATCTATGGATGGTCCAACTTTATTAAATCCTTTTACATTTTTATCATCCCAATTACCATTAATATCATATGCTTTAACGACCGTAATATGATTACCGCTTTTGAGTAATATTTTATTAAATATCAAATCTTTTTTACCTAATAAATAAATGGTAGTATCTAAAATATTTAAATTTTGGGTCGAATTTTTAATTTGCACCTGAACTTTGTCAATTCCCTCGTCATCTTTAACACTGACTTTAAGCTCTCCATTAATTTGTTCCATTGAAATTAACGGCGGAAAAACATCGGATATTTCGGAACAAGAAATACCAATAAAAAGAAAAAAGAAAATAATTAAAGCGTATTTCATTGTTTCAATATATCCTACTTCATCGTTGTAAATGCAAATACATTACTATATGCTAATCCTTCAGAATTAGCAGCAAAACTCCTAATATAGTATTTAGTGTTTGGTTTTAAAACAAAAAAACCTGAATAAAAATCACCAATATTTACTATTAAGTTATTTATTTTATTATTATTTATTGTTGGATTATTAGATTCGCTATAACAAAAACCAAGTGCGGTAATGTTCCTACCACCATTATTTATTATAGTTGATTTGAAATTTGCTCCGTTGTTAGTAATTTCTTTCAATACAAGTGCTTTTAATTTTGGCTCAAATGTATAATAACCATTCACTTTCTTTTCTACCCAATTACCATTTATGTCTGAGACTCTGAAAGTAGTAAGATGATTTCCACTATTTGGCAACTTCTTACTAAGGGAAAAATCGTTTTTATTTGAAATCAGAACGATTGTATCTAGAACTAATTTATTCCATGTTGTATTAAAAACATTAATATTTATGCGACTTAAACCCTCTTCATCTTTAAAATTAATATTTAAAAAACCATTTAATTCTTCTATAGAATATGATGGTGCATATATATCTGTATATTTTTTACAGGATATAATTGAAAAAACTAAAAAAAGTAGAAATATTTTTAATTTCATCTATCTAAGTCTCCAATTTTCATAAACTGATTCTACACTTGGACTAACAAATATTTTTGGATCTTGTTCTTTTTGATTAATTTTTAAACTTTGAATAGAAACATTGTCGGAAATGTATTTTTGCAATTCGCCATAAGTGATATTCCCTCTAGAATCTTGTAATTTTTTCAATAAATAATATGTAAACATTCCATGTTTTTTATCTGCATATGGCCATGCTGTTTGCTCATCACTTGTAGCTGTAAATACTACCATATTTCCACTAAATGATTCTTGTTTAGGCTTAATTTTAATACCTCTAGTTGCCAATAAGCCTTGTTGCCTGCCAGCTCCAGTAAAACATGCATCTAAAAAGAAAGTTACTTTTTTAGCTTTAGTTTGTGAAAATTTATCATAAAGATCTGAGAGTTTAATTGCAGAATTTAAATTTGTCGCACTAACATCTACAGGAATTAAGTAAGATGACTTTGTTAATTCATCTGGAAAACCATGACCAGCATAATAGAAAATTAATTCTCCTTGATCTCCTAATTTATTCAATATTTTACTAACACGTTCTATTTCTCTTGACATTTCGCCAGCTGTAGAATTTGTCAAATAAATACAATTTGATTCACTAACACCTAGTGTTTTAATTACATAATCTTTAAAAACCTGCGCATCATTTATAGCAAATGGTACATTATCTTCAGAATTAAGCCCAGTTTGCTTAGAAGAATAATCTTCATTACCAATAATTAATGCATACTTATTTAAATAAACTTGTTCATTGTCTGGTATGTTTTTATCAACATCCGAACTTAATGATGCCATTTCAATTTTAACCTGCTTATCTATAGCATTACTTGCAATTTTAATTGCATTTGAAGTTGATTTCTCGTTTAGTATAGCATAATAACTCTTATCATCACCAAATTTTTTATACTTTTCAGTTGCAATAACACCTATTGGAATTGTTTTGTCATTATAAAGTTTATTGGGAAAGAACTCGAAAATTATTTCACTTTGTTCATTTGGTTCTAATTCCCCAATTTCAAATTCATTTGGTCCATTTAGAAATACATTAATTGACGGATGTATGAAATTAACATTTACATTTGATGCAATTCCTTGTCCTACATTTTGAACTATTACTTTTAGTTGAATAGGGCTACCTAATTTTATAACACCTTCTTTTGTTATGAAAGAATAATCAACAACTTTAATACTAGGGCTTATAAACTCTTTTGTGTTGAATTCAATTTCAATTTTATCTGGAGGGAAACCTAATTTTTCCTCAAATGAAATTGTGAATTTAGCTAACCCTGAAGTTAAATCCATATTGCCTTTTAAAGGAATAGAGACTTTTTGAATAGAATTTGGTGCCATATTGTTTAAAACAATAACATTATCAAAATCAAGACCCTTTATTAACGAATTATTAATGATAGTTGATTTTAGGTTGAATGCAGCCCCTTTACCAGAATTTCTAATAATAAAATTTATACTGCAATTTTCATCTGCATCTACCCTACCATTTTTATTATAATCTCTAAATTCGATATCTGAAATTGCAAGTATTGGTGGTGTGATAAGTTGACCTGGTGTATTGGACTTAACCTTTTGTTTTTTATTGCGAGGCTTTGTATTTTTTGTAAACATTTGTGTTAAATGTGCTCCATATGCAATGCCTGCGATCAACTTAATATCATTACCCAATACAACATTTCCTTCATTTTCTAATTGCATGCCTTGGTAAGCTGTTAAACTAGCAGCTCCTAACCAAATAAACTCTTTTAAAAAAGTGGTTCTTTTAACCTCTTTTATTTCAGGAGTTTTCTTTTTATTAACCAACCATTGCAATTCAACATCAGTCTCATTTATTTTCTGCTCCAATGAACCATTATTGTCAGGAGTTTGTGCAAACAACAATTGTTTGGAACAAATCAAAATAATAAATACAATTAATGATTTTTTCATTTACTGATTGTTAAATACTTGTACTCTACTTGCAATTCAACATTATACTTTCGCAATGTTTGTAACCACTTCTGAAAATCATTACTGCTAATTGATAATGGAAGTTCTTTGATATTATTTAAAATTGGCTTTTCAATTGGTTTTTCAGGATTAAATAACACAAACAATTTATTACTTTCACTTTCATTTCCTCTTGTTAAAGTCAATGTATATTCATCAATATTTTTAGATTTCAATGAGTCATTAAATAAGAAATAATCCTTATCTGCCTTTATTTGAAAACTCCCCATTTCTTTTTGAGATTTATATGGTAAAAGCCTATATGTTGTTGATTCTTCTGGTACATCTAAATAAACTGAAAGATAACCATTTATAGGAGACTTAAAATGCAAATAAAAATCTTGTTCATTCTTAAATTGCTCTGCTTCACAGTTAATTTTAGGACATACTAAGGTTTTAGCCTTAAACATAATTGGATTCCTTTTAAGCTCTCTAACTCTCCCTTTTACTGTTGTAGATATCCAGTTTTCGTTACCAATAATTTTAAATTCAATAATTGGTTCGCTTAAATCTTCAATCCACTCTCCGCTAACATATACATCACTTATTGAATTGAAAGTCGAATTACTTTCTAATCTATCGCCTGTTGTTTTATTTACTGTATAAGAAGCGTTACCTTCCATTACAACGCTACCAAAAGCATTTTCAATCGCATTTACCTTTGCTTTTTGAATACAAAGATCTCTGGCTTGTTGCATTGACAAGTTCAATGGAATTGGAAAACTATAAAAGCCAGTTTGAGTTGATTCTTTTAGTTTAATTTGCTGAGCATATGCAAAAATAAAATTAAAGAAACAGACAAATATTAAAAGTGATTTGTATACCCTTTTATTCTTCACTTACATTTGAATTATTTTTAATGCCCTTTAACTTATCCATACCTAACAAGCCATCTAATTTACTTTGAAGCCCTGCACCTTCTTCTTCTAATTTTTTTACAATTGTTTTCTTAGCTAAATCCATTGCTATCTCAACATTGTAAGCTATTCTAATTTGAACTTCAGTATTTTTATTAGGTAAAACTCTATAAACCTCTAACAAAACAACAGTTCTACCCATTTCTTGTGCAATAATACTTTTAGAGGCATCAATTGTTTTTACAATAGAAGCAGCTTCTTGATTACTTAAATCTTGATTTGCAACTGTATTTTCAACTAAACCAGCAACATGAGTTGAGATTAAGCCTGCTAACTCAACTTTTGCTAAGTTTAATGCTTGATTTTTGGCAGCACTATAATTAGTTCCTATGGTTTTAGTGTTAGCAATAATATATTTTGGATAATCGTTTTCATCTCTCTCATATTGTTTCTTCCAAGTTTCATCTAACTGTTTTTCTAATGGCAAAGCACCGGCAGAAACCTTCCAACCTTCTTTAGCTAATCTTTTGCTTTCTTTACGAGCTAACTTTGTAGCTTTATCACTTATTGCATCTGTCAATGCTTTATCTTTTTTCTGAATTGATTTCTCTTTCAGTTGAGCGTCTTTTATTTGTTCTTTTGATGTTTGCCCATATGATGTAACAAATGAGCCCATTAGAATAAAAATTGCAATTAGTTTAGTTTTCATAATAGTGATTTTAGCGTTTAAATTACTTTATGTAAAAGTAACGAAAAAGAAGTTGAAATTTTATAACTTTTATTGAATATAAAGGCAAATATGGCATAAAAGGCTAGTGTTTTAACACAATTACCCAACCAAATGGTTAATCATTAAATATTCTTTAAATTTGTATCAAATCATTTAAAATATATTATTAATAATTTTTTTTACAATTAATCATCTATAATATTAACTTTTGCGATACTGATAAATTAGAAAAAAACCATGAAATATTATAAAATTACAGCCTTTTTTTTACTTTTTATTTTTAAATATAATATTAGCTATGCTCAAATAGAGCCACTTCTTATA
>CANHPI010000115.1 GCA_947462425.1 Bacteroidota bacterium | reverse complement strand
TAACACAAAAATAAGAACTAAATAAAGAAGTGCATGATTAAAAGTCGAAAAAAGTGTATTTTTGAATCAGTAAAATCGATATGTTAAGAAATAGAATCATCCCAAGTTTGTTAATTTCAAATAAAAGACTTGTAAAAACAAAAAAATTTAAAAACCCTATTTACATAGGAGATCCCATCAATGCCATAAAAATTTTTAATGAAAAACAAGCAGATGAATTAGTGGTAATTGACATAACAGCTTCAAAAACCAACCAAGGTCCAAACTTCAACTTAATTGAAGAAATATGCTCGGAGTGTTTCATGCCAATCGCTTATGGTGGGGGAATCAACTCAATAGAAGACATACAAAAACTTATACAATTAGGTATTGAAAAAGTAATCTTGGGTAAAACATCCTTCACAAACAAAGCCTTACTTAAAGAATCAATCGCAATCTTTGGCAGCCAAAGCATTGTAGGAATGATAGACATTAAAACAACGCTTTTCAATAAAAAACCGCGCGTTTTCATAAGTAACGGTAAAATAAATACAAAAAAAACACCGTTAGAATTCGCTTTAGAATTACAAGAAATAGGCGTTGGCGAACTAATACTTCAAGATATAACCAAAGAAGGCACCAGAGCTGGATATCCACTAGAATTAATAAAAGAAATTTCTTCAAAACTAGAAATACCATTAATTGCACTTGGAGGCGCAGGTTCAAAAGAAGATTTCTCAAAAGCGATTAAAGCGGGTGCTTCTGGAGCAGCAGCCGGAACACTTTTCACTCTACAACCACCCCACGACGCTGTATTAATCAAATACCTCACCAACGAAGAAATTAAAAACATTTAATTTTAATTTGAAATAATTTTTAAGAACCTAGTACTACAGGTTATTTAAAAACTATTAATCTAACATTTTGACAACCTATTAAGAAACAAAAGTTACTGTTATTGAAACAATAATAATTAAATCATTTATTAAACAGATGTTTTTTTGTTAAATACAATGATTTTAATTTGACTTTTGAGAGTTAGCATAAACTATATCCATTAACTTATTTGCAACAAATGGCTTGTAATGAGATGACTCATAATAATTTTTGAAATTATAGGTAAAAGTATTCTTACCCGAAAAATCATAAACGGAACTCATTCCAAATATTTTTTTCAACTCTTCGAGATCCCTTTTATTAAAAGCTATTTGATTATATAAAGGTGATATAATTAATTTAACATTAGTATTGTTTTTCGAAGTGATTTCTTTTATTTCTTTAAGAAGCTTAAGCTGTTTTTTTTTGATTAACCTTCTTGATGTTTGCAAATAAAAATCACGTCTATAGAAAACTTGTTCTTTTAACAAATTATGATAGTATTTAACTGAATCCTGTTCTATTTCTTTATCATAACTGTAACTAAGATCAGCAGTCATGTTATTACTTACATGAGAAAATTTACTCTTGGCTATATGGTGTCCCATGAATCCATAATAATTTCTTGAAATTTTAAATATTAAGTTATAAAATATAAACTCGGGATCAATAGATGCTTTAATAAATGTCCAATAATATGTAATTTTACTTTGGCCACTTACCCTTGGATGCTGAATAAACAAATGACCTTTAGGATTATGTGTTTCTCCAAAAAAATCTGTATCAACAATCAATAAAATATTTTTAATTTTCACATTATTAGAACCTAGAAATTTAAGCGCATTTGTTGTCCTATATAATCCCATCCCAGAACCATCGTAATGAAAGCATAATTTAGTAGATGATGCAATTTTTTTTGACCAATATTGCGTTTTAAAAGCAAGGCTTCGTGAACTTCCAATAATATATGATGTTGGTGTAATTTTACGCTTATTTAAAAGCTTTAGACATACGTCCTCTCTATTACCAGTTACATAATTTTCCGTATAATAATCATCATATTCAAAAAAAACACGAAATGGGTCCCAAAACAAAACAATAATGATTATTATGATCAATGGCAAGAATAAAATTCTAAAGATTCGATTTATAAAATAATTCATTTTAAAATTGAAAATAAATAAATGTTTGCTTTTCGCCTAGTAAACCCAACAATAACAAAAGGATTAACCAATAAACAGTTAACCGTAAGATCTTATTTTTAAATATAGTCAACACTCGTTCATCTCTTCTCAAATACCAATCTCCAATTAACAACGGAATAATGTATACAAACGCCATACTTCCATCAGGTATAATAAATAATTGTGCAGGTTGTTTTATAATGCTTACTCCTATTTGTTTAATATAGTCAAAAGCAATTCGCAATCCTTTAGCTCTGAAGAAAATCCAAGCAAAAGTAACAAATGCAAAAGTGCTTGACATTTGCCAAAGCAATCTTAAATTTGGTAATTTATGATTTATAGCAACTACATCAGACACATATTTCCTGTTTCGATTTAGTAATAATAGGGGTAAGAATCCACAAGCATGAATTAAACCCCATGCGATGAAATTCCAACTAGCACCATGCCAAAAACCACTAACTAAAAAAATAATAAAAGTATTACGAACTGCTTTATACTTTCCGTTTTTTGAACCACCTAGAGGAATGTAAAGGTAATCTCTGAACCAAGATGAGAGTGAAATATGCCATCGTCTCCAAAACTCAGCTAAATCCCTAGAGAAATAAGGAAACTTGAAATTACTTAACAACTCAAAGCCAAATAATTTTGCTGTACCCAAAGCAATATCAGAATAGCCAGAAAAATCTCCATATATTTGAAAACTAAATGCAATTGCTGCAGTAATCAATGCTGCTCCATTTTGGTCATGATAATTTGAGAAAATCGGGTCAACTATCCCTGCCAATGAATCCGCAATCACCACTTTTTTAAACATTCCCCATAGTATCAATCGGCATCCTTCCAAAGCTTGATTATAATTAAAAAAACGTGGCTTTTGAATCTGTGGTAATAAATGGTGTGCTCGTTCAATAGGCCCAGCAACTAATAGAGGAAAGAAACTCACAAAAACAGAGTAATCTAAAAAGTTTTTTACAGTTTTTTGTTTCCCACGATAAATGTCGAAAACATAAGACATACCATGAAATGTGTAAAATGATATACCTATTGGAAGAGCAACATTTAAAAGAGTTGTATTAATTGAAAAACCTAAAATTTCAAACACATGTTGAAACTGAGAAGCAAAAAAATTATAATATTTGAATACTACTAGAATACCTAGGTTATTGATTATACTAAGCCATAAAAACAATCTTGCTTTCCTCCTATTCGTTGAAGCAACCCAAAAACCATAGGAATAATCCAATGTGGTACTTAGAATTAACAACCCAAGAAACTTTAAACTCCAACATCCATAAAAATAATAACTAGCCATTAAAACCAAAAAGTTTTGATTATTTAAAGATTTATTAAATATAAACCAATAAAGTATAAAAATAATCGGTAAAAAAAGTAAAAAATCAAAGGAATTAAAAAGCACTTAATGGAATATTTAATGTTAATTTCTATAAAAATTGATATTAAGGATAATTAATTAACGATATAAAATTAATTAAATATTAGAGAAATAAGCAAAAAAATGTAAATGGGAAGAGAATATATAAGTAAATTTATTAAGCTAATAGCTCATATTTAAGGGGATACAATCTTTTTTATATAATTTTTACAAATTTAAGTTCAAATAATTTAGTATTTTATTTAAAAAAGCAATAAGGTAGTATTTAAAATCAAATAGTAAAATTTTGTAATAATCGCATCCCAAATTTATGGCTTTTTTCTGGATGAAATTGAACTCCAATAATATTCTCCGAAATAATTCCGGCATGGAAATCACCTCCATAATTGGTTGTAACCATCACATTTTCGATATGTTTACAAACTACTTTATAGGAATGTACAAAATAAAACCGAGAGTCGGATAAGCCTTTTCCAATTGGATGATTGTTCCAAAACAAAGTGGAGTTCCAACCCATATGTGGTACTTTTAAGCCAGTAGCCTCATAAGTAGGAAAACGAAGAGTCCGAGCATCAATCCATCCCAAACCTGCACAGTCCCCTTCTTCACTATAGGATGTCATCAACTGCATCCCTAAACAAATTCCTAAAATCGGCGTTTTTTCTACAAGTACTTTTTGATTCAGTGCATCAATCAATCCATAGTTTGTTAAATTTTCCATTGCGCGTTTAAAATTTCCAACACCAGGTAAAAGAAGTTTTTCCGCAGATAGTATCTCATCCGGAGAAGAAGTAACAATTGATTTAACTCCAATCTTCTTAAGCATATTTTGAATGGAACCTAAATTTCCCATATCGTAATTGACAATTGTAATCATTTTTTCTCTAAACATTGGTGATAGAATTCCATTAATTGATCGATGTAAATTGATATATCATATTGCTTTGCAAAACTTTGAGCAAATTCAGACATAATCTTATATTGATGTGGATGGGAAGAAAAATGTTGTATTTTTTCAACAAATGAGCGGGCATCATTCTCAGAAATCAAAAAACCATTTTTACCATTTATAATAATGTCTCGATTACCACCTCCGTCCAAGCTGATAACTGGCAACCCAGCAGCCATGGCTTCTAATAATACGAGACCAAAAGGTTCATAAATAGCAGGGTGTATAAACAAATTGGCTTGGTGTAAATAAAAAGGCACATCATGAACATTACCCAATAACTGAACCATGCCTGTTAACCCCTGAACTGCTATTTCCTCTTCCAATTGAGGCCGCTCCGGTCCTTCTCCTAAAATCAAAAGTTCAAAATCTATATTAGTAGATTTCAATAGAGTGGCAATTTCAATTAGTAAGAATTGATTTTTTTTAGGTACCAAACTTCCTACTGAAATTAATCGCAATTTTCCATGAGGATGAGAACGAGATTGGTCAAAATAAAATCGATCATAATCAATCGCATTGGAAAGAGGGAAAATTGTTTCTTTAAAAGATGTTGGAAGCACAGCTTGTAAATACCGTGTTGTGTCAGATGATATGGATATAAATTGATTGTTAACTTTGGAATATCGTTTAAATATCCAAAATCGCTCGTAATAATCTGAAATTTTTCTTTTAATAGAAGCGTTTCTTTGAAAAGGAGAAAATTGAGTAATATTATCGTGAACATGTGTAATATAAGTCACACCTTTTTTAATTAGTCCCCTACTTAACAATTCAGCCTCGAACAAATGAGAATGAACAATAGTGGGCTGAAAAGTAGTGAATATTTGATTTAAATCAGTTAACTGATACCGGTTTTTTTTCCAAACAGACAACTTAACCCTTGAAGAAGTTACTTTATAAGATAATTGAGTTGGAATTTCATAGCTTCGATCGTCACGCATGAACACCAAGAGCACTTCACAGTCTGAGCGTAAAGACAATGCCTTACAAATATCCAAGGTAATTCGCTCTGCTCCACCCTTATTTAGTGAAGGGATTATATGTAGTACTCTAATATCCAATCAAAACTAAATTTAAATCCTATGATATATTAAATCTTTAAGCAAAACTATTGACTAATGGCTATTGACTATAAATAATTAATCTTTACCACAAATAAAAAAAACAGAACTGCTTAATCCTCCTTTCTTTATCAACGGAAACCACTGAATATAATCAGGATAAGGATACAATCCAGGAGTAATTTGCTGCTTTATGTTAAAATGTTTACCTAATATACTTCTCCAATACGACTTACGATAATGCAGCAAATCATAGGTAATAATATTAGCCCTTGGAAAAGAATGAGAGGTGGGTATAAAAATACGTAGTAATCGATTTTTAAAGTCTGATTTACCAATGGATCGTAAGCAATGGTAAATAGTGATATGGGTTGTAAAAAACCATGCAGACAATAGAGCAACCCATGCCATTGAAGATGTAGGCATACCTATAATAAGAACACCACCAGGCTTTAATACCCTTTTCATTTCCTGTAACGCTTGTTTTTCAGAATTAACATGTTCCAACACATGTGAGGAATAAACTATATCAAAACTAGCATCAGGAAAAGGTAGCGATTCAGCGGTTCCTTGAATAATTGGTCTTTCTTTCCATAAACCATCAGTAAATCTCCCGACACCATGAGCACCAGGCTCAGGATCAATACCTTGAATTTCACATTCAAGCTCTGAATATGCTTTCATCAAACTAAAACCTGCACCACAACCAACATCTAAAAAGGTAGCTTGCTTTGTTATATAGGGTTTTATAGCATTCCACTCTAATTGTCGAATTCGCTCTTGATACAGCTCGACTTTATCTTTATTCGATACTGGTAACCAAAATATAAATTTTAAAATCGATAGAACATAACTAATCATAATATTTTGGTGTTAAATTCAACGTAAAAATAATTGTTTTAATTTGTGTTTAATATCTATCATAGGATATCTTATAATTGAAATCAAAATCCAACATTTTGACAAAATAAATTTATTTTTATTTCTATAATACTCTGAAATCCCGTAATAACATCTATTTATTTGACTTTGTTTTGTTTTGATGGGAATTATCTTACCAACTTCATAGTAATTGAACATTTTTTTTAATCCTTTCAACCTATTGAAATAGGCATTTGATGAATTTAAATTCACAGAATTACTTTCATGTAAAAAATAAGAAGCGGTATGAATTGGTAGATAAAAAACTGGAAATTTTTGCATAATTGCGGTCCAAAGAACGGTGTCTTCAACCACAATACAATCTTCATCAAATTTAAAAAAATCAAATACAGATTTGGAAACACAAACTCTTGCTGGAACTACAGATTCTTTTACAAAAAAATCAATTTGATTTAATTCCTCTTGAATATAATTTCTTGTTAAAATTTGTTTGTCTGATGTAGTAATTATCGCTCCAGTAAAGTATAAGGCAGGGACTTCATTATTGGTTTTTATAAATTCAAATAGATTACTCAAATGAACTTTGTCATTAAAAAAATCATCGCTATCTAAAAATATTAAAAACTTACCTTTTGCTATTTTAGCACCATTATTCCTTGCAACTGCTCTTTCTGAATTTTGTTGGTAATAATAATTAACTCTAATATCTTGTTCTGACAACTCTTTAACCACAGAAAAAGTTTCATCCTCTGATCCATCGTCTACAATGATAACTTCAAAATTTAAAAAGGTTTGATTTAAAACACTTGATACTGTTCGTGTTAAAAATGAGGCCCTATTATAAGTCGGTACAATGATTGAAAAAAAGATATTATCCATTAATTATATTTTGTAAATCAATAATGTTGATGGACATTCTTCGATTAACCATTTCCATCCTTTTTTCTGTATTAGAATTACTATTTTTAACATATGAAATATATTGTGTCTGACTAGATTCACCAAATAAATAGTAATATTTCAAGGAAGATAGTGAGGCTAATCTCCAATGTGGAAAAGGATTGCCATAATGGGCAAAATCATATTCCAAGAATTCCAAGACTTTTCCATCGGCTTGCATAAACATACAATTTGTAAAACCTGCACCATGATTAGACACAAACCAAGAACAATGATGCATGTAAGCAATTTGGTCCCAAACAGATAAATTATCAAAACTCAAAATCATAAAATCTGCTTTTTCTAATAACTGCTCTATTTCATTTTCATTCGTTAAATTTCGAACACCTCTTTCTTTTCTGGTTAAATAAATTTTACTTGGAAAATGAGTGATTGTAGTGTTATCTAAAGCAATTGGAACTAATTTAGTTCGAATTTTTTCTATCGTATCTGGATCAAAAAAAGAAGTATACTCTCTCGTTTCAGGTAAAATAAAGTCTGAAATAAAACAGTGGCTATCTTTAGGGATGACCTCTAGCTCAAAATTAAAAATTGATAGTGTATCCTTAACAAAATGATTTGTTAAATACT
>CANHPI010000114.1 GCA_947462425.1 Bacteroidota bacterium | reverse complement strand
ATTTATGGCAAATGTAATTATTTTTTGAAAAAGAATTAGGAAAAATCTACATAAAAAAAATCACGATTATCTTAATTAATCGTGATTTTTTATTTGGAAATAATCTATCTGTATTAATTTTTTATAATTCGCTGATATACCGCATTACCGTTCGAAATTAATCTAACGGTATATAAACCAGAAGATAGCAAATGCATATCTATAACTGCATTATTGCTTACTGTATTTTCTGTCATTATCAATTTACCAATAGCATCATATAATTCTATTTGTGTTTGGTTACTGAAAGCAGCATTAATGGTAATATTAATTTCATTAGTAACAGGATTCGGATAAATTAAAACATAAGTAGGGTTTAGTTCTTCAATGCTTGTACATAAACTAACGCTTATGGTACTTGAAGAAGTTGCAGAACATGAATTCAAATCGGTATAATCATAACTAACTACAAATACACCAGCACCAGAAACAGCGGGATCAAAAATCGATCCTGAAACTCCTGTACCAGAAAACACACCTCCTACAGGATTTCCAGATAATGCCAAAGTAGCACTGTTAACACATATTGGTCCTGAAACTGAGGATAAGGAAACAACTGGTAAAGAATTTACACTAACCGTTGCCGTTTGAACCGCTGCAATTGCACAACCCGCAAGATTTCCGGTTACCGTATAAATGGTAGTGATTGAAGGATTAACAACAATATTTGAAGTATTAGAATTTGTATTCCATGTATAAGTTGTAACTCCAAGTGCTGATAAGGTTGCCGAAGAACCTGCACAAATAGTTGAAGAGTTAACTGATATTGATGGAGCATTTCCAACAGTAATAGAAGCAGTTGAACTATTTACACATCCATCTACAGAAGTTCCTGTAACTGTATAATTTGATGACGTTGTAGGATTAATAATTAAGTATACTCCTGTTCCTCCCGTGCTCCAAACATAAGTGGAAGCTCCGCTTGCAGATAGGGTTGCAGAAGAGCCTGCACAAATAGTTGCTGATGTTGATGACACATTTGGCAATGCATTAACAATAATTGCTAATGTTTTAGAGGTTGCGCATCCTAAATTAGTAGCTCCAGTTACAGTATAATTAGTTGAAATAGCAGGGTTTACTGAAGCCGTTGAAGTGGTAGCTCCATTACTCCAAGTATACGTATTTGCGCCACTTGCAGACAACACTCCCGACGAACCTGCGCAAATAGTTGAAGATGTCGCTATTAAATTAGGTAGTGGATTTAAAGATACTGAGAGCGTTTTAGTATTAGCACAACCTGCGGCATTAGTTCCAGTAACCGTATAATTTGTCGCAATAGTTGGCGTAACTGAAATAGATGAACTAGTTGCTCCCGTATTCCATAAATAGCTGCTAGCACCACCTGCGCTAATAACCGCTGCTACTCCTGGACATACCGAAACGCTGTTTGCAGTTATATTTGGATTTGCACTAACAGAAATTGTTTGCGTAACAGGTACACTTGTTCCTGCAGAATTTGTTGATGAATGTATTATTGTGTAGGTACCAGCAGCTGTATAAGTTACCGAAGCACTTTGAGTAGTTGCAGTAGCTGGCGATCCGCCTGGGAAAGACCAATTATAACTTGTTGGAGAATTTGTTGAAGCATCAGAAATTGAAATAGCACTTCCAACACATTTTGTTGCAGCAGTAGCAAAATTTGCAGTCGGAACTGGCAAAGCGTAATGAACTTGAGCACTATCTGCACTTTTTTTGATATCAGCTAAATCATCACCAGCAATTAATGCAAAGGCAACTTTAACACTATCTCCACCTACAATATTAAAAGGTCCAGAGCTCATTACTTCAAGAACGTCTCCGCCTGCTGTGCCAGTCAATCCAGCTTGATATCTGTTGGTAGATAAAGTTGTGTACTTATCAGCAGTTCCATAGTAATTAGCGGCATCATTTATATCAACTCCGCCGCCGCCGCCCGCAGTATTATCAATATGATAACAAACTGCTGGTGCAGTATTAGTTAGCAATTTAATTCCTGCAAATTTGCCACCAGCTACTGTTGAATATACATATCCCATTTTCTTAGAAGCATCATAGTCCGATTTATTCTGGGCTGATGTGGTTGCATCAATATCCCAATCGGCAGCAATACCAGCATATAAATTAGTTAAGGCAGTTGAACCTGTATTTTTTATACTATATTCTACTATAACATATTTTCTGTTTCCTGCAGTTGACCAAGCATATGCATTATGTGATACTAATAAACTCTGTGTTGGCACCGCTGGAACATCATTAAAACGACCGCGAACATCAAATGCAGAAAATGTACTTGGAGTTACTTTATAAGCTTTAACAGATGTTTGAAAATCAGCATCAGAAGCACCGGCAGTTGCCCCTCTAAAACAATCTGATACTTTAGTGCTAGAAGAGCCAATCATCAACCCAGCTTCATACAACAAATCTGTTCCTAAATACGAGAATCCTAAACCTTGCAATTGACCATCAGCATTGTATCCAATTTTCCCTTTACTAGTAATGGTAGTCGCAACATCATTAATGGCTATGTTAATATAATCTACATTTACAATAACGTCAAAAAAGTACTTATCGCTATAAGTTCCATCTGTTAAGGTAACCTGAAATGTAATTAAAGCATTATCAGGTGTACCTGTATTAATTTTAAATTTAAAAGGATCTGCATTATTATTGGCAGTAGCAAGGGTATTGATAACACCTAAACTAGTATTATTATCTATGGTTGATACATAAGCAGCACCAACAACAGCAGTAATACTAGCTGTTAAGTTTGATGTTGGAGATAAATAATTAATGAAATCACCAGTAATAAATAAGCTATCACCTATAACAATTGCGTTATCATTATGATCAACAATTACTCTATTTGCAAAAACAACAGACGGCATGTTAGGGTCAGTTAAGGCACGTTGTAAATTCATCCGTCCTTTTCCTAATTTGTTTTGAAATGCAGAACCCGTATTTCCTGCTCCTGTAATATTTGGACCCGTAGAGTAATGGTAATCAGACGTTTGTTTTAATCGCTGGCCAATTTGCAGAGCATTAGTATAATTAAATTTGGATTGCACTAGTCCTGCTCCACCTGCAGTGATAGGCGATGACATGGACGTGCCACTCATTAAACCATAGGAATTATTGTAAAGTGTAGTATAAATATTATTTCCAGGTGTACTAATATCTACATCATAATTGTAAGTTGAAAATGTTGCTTTAGTATCTGATGTTGAATTGGTAGCAGCTACAGAAAGCACATAGTTAAAAGAACCCGGATAATTTTTTTCATCAAGATTAGAATTTCCGGCAGACGCAACAACTAGACAGTTTTTATTGATTGTTGCATAATCCACTATCGTTTGACCAAATGATCCACCTGAGGTTCCTCCCCATGAACAATTAATTATTTTTGCCCCATGATCTGCTGCATAAGTAATACCTTCATAACCAGTAATAATATAACCAGATCCTGATGCTCTTGTATCATTATCTGCCGAACATTTTACAGGAAGTAATTTACAGTTAAATCCTATACCTGCCACTCCAATGCTATTATTTGTAGCTGCACTTGCACAACCAGAAACATGCGAGCCATGGTTATTATTAGCGCCCATGATGTTTGTATTGTTATCTCCAACAACTGTGTTATAATCAGCGCCCGCTAAATCGTAACCAGTATAATTGTCAATGTAACCATCTAAATCATCATCAATACCATTTATTGGATCGGATGTATTGTTCTTAAATTGCGTTACTAAATCTGGATGATCGGTATCAGTTCCTGAATCAACAATTCCAATAACAACATTTGAATTTCCTTGAGATCCACCTAAAGCTAAATCCCATGCTGCATAAGCTCTGATTCGCGAAAAAAATGCATTTTGTCCTGTAGTATTTGAAGTTGAATTTGCTGCAGGGTCGTTAGGTATAAAATTATGCATTTTATAAATATAATGTGGCTCCGCAAATTCCATAATATTGGTGGCTAAAACTTGATTAACTGCATCCTCCATACTAATGTTATTGGCATATTTTAATTCATAAATTAGTGACAAATCAGCGTAAGCTTGTCCTAATTCATTAAAGGCCTTTTCAGGAGGATTATGCTTTGGAAATTTTTTACTAAACGTGTTTACTCCCAAATAGGCTAGAACTTGATCTAATAATGCATTATTAATTTTAGTTGTGCTAGTAATATTTCTAAATTGAGGTTTTACTTTAAATACAATAGTTTTTGTTGAATAATCGTTTGCAGAAAGATTAGCTGGCATAACGAATTGTTTTCTAGCCTTTAATGGCTTAGAAAGTTGCCCTTGTGCATTAGTGTTTATTTGAATACAAGACAATAACCCTAATAATGTATAATTAATAAATTTCATGTAGTTTAATTTAGTTTATGTTAAATATAAATTAATAATTTTATACTTAAATAATAAAGAGGCATAAATCTTTCATTCTACAATAATTATACAAAATTCACAGTACATTAATCTGACTTTTTCTTAATGCAGAGTAAAATTACTTCCATAAAAAAAGCAAACATCTTACTAATGTTTGCTTTTTTTTAAATGATAAAAAGAGAAGATTAACCTAAATATTGCTGTAGTAATTTACTACGTGAACTATGACGCAAACGACGAATCGCTTTTTCTTTAATTTGACGAACACGTTCGCGAGTTAAATCAAATTTATCGCCAATTTCTTCTAAAGTTAAACCGTGGTTTAAACCAATTCCAAAAAATAATTTCACAACATCTCTTTCTCTTTCTGTTAGTGTAGATAATGCTCTATCAATTTCTTTTGATAGAGACTCCATAATTAAACCTGCATCAGCTTTTAATGAATCATGATTAACTAATACATCTAATAATGAACTTTCTTCACCATTTGCAAATGGAGCATCCATACTAACATGACGACCAGAAACTTTCATTGTATCAGACACTTTATCAATTGGTAAATCTAATAAAGTTGCAATTTCGTCAGCAGTTGGTTCGCGCTCAAATTCTTGTTCTAATTTAGAATAAGCTTTGTTAATTTTATTTAATGAACCTACTTGATTTAATGGTAAACGCACAATACGAGATTGTTCAGCTAATGCTTGTAAAATGGATTGACGAATCCACCAAACAGCGTACGAAATAAATTTAAAACCGCGAGTTTCGTCAAAACGACGAGCTGCTTTAATTAAACCTAAATTACCTTCATTAATTAAATCCGGTAAACTTAAACCTTGATTTTGATATTGTTTTGCAACGGATACAACGAAACGTAAATTAGCACGAGTTAATTTCTCTAACGCATCTTGATCCCCATCTCTAATTTTTTTTGCTAAAACAACTTCTTCTTCTGCTGTAATTAATTCTTCTCTACCAATCTCTTGAAGATATTTATCTAAAGATGCGCTTTCGCGATTGGTAATCGATTTGGTTATTTTTAGCTGTCTCATTTTTTTTGTTTCGTTTTATAAGCCAACAAATATAGGAAAAAAAGCGTGTTTTTCCAATTTTGTATCACATTGATTATTAAATGATTAAGTTTTTGTTATTTTTAAAAGTAATTATTTGGTAACTAATTATGATTCTGAGTTAACTAATAAAATATCTAAAACTAAAAAAATGAATCGTATTTAAGAAACTATAAGCCAAATCCGTAATAAGCTTTCATACCGTTTGGATAAATTCCTTCAATTAAAACACCGCCTGTTTTATTTTCAAGCAAAGTTTGAATATCCTTTATAGTGGAAACTTTCTTTTTGTCAACAGCCAAAATAATAAAACCTTCTTTTATTCCTGCATTTGCTAATTTACCAGGCTGAAGTTTAGCTATTTTTACGCCTGTTTTTATATTGTATTTCAATAAATCCTCGCTATTTAATTCTTCAAAATCTGCACCTAACGAATTTGAAGATGTTCTATACACCTCTGTTTTTTTTATCATGCCCAAAGTATTTGCTTTGTTCTTTAAAACAACAGGCAAAATAAGTTCTTCCTCATTTCTAATAACAGTTACATTAATTTTATCACTTGGTCTAAATTTTCCAATTTGCTCCAATAATTCTGAAGTGCTCTTTACAGTGACGTTTTCAACTTTAGTTACTATATCGCCAATTTTAATTCCTGCTTCTTCCCCTGCTCCGTTTTCTGTTAATCCATTAATATATACACCTTTTAATTGCTTTATACTTTTTTCTTCGGCAAAACGAGAATCAATATCTTGTATACTTAATCCAATAAATGCACGCTGAACTGTTCCAAATTCAATTAAATCAGACACTACTTTTTTCACTAAATTTACTGGGATTGCAAATGAATAGCCTTGATAAGAACCATTATTTGAAGCTATGGCAGTATTTATGCCAATTAATTCGCCAGAAGTACTAACTAACGCACCTCCGCTATTTCCAGGGTTTACAGCGGCATCTGTTTGAATAAACGATTCAATAGGCGCTAAATTTCCTCCTTGTGCATTATGCTCTAAAATATTAATATTACGCCCTTTTGCACTAACAATTCCGGCAGTGACGGTTGAATTTAAATTAAAAGGATTGCCAACTGCTAAAACCCATTCACCAATTTTTACATCGTCTGAATTTCCATAATTTACAAATGGCAAACTGTTTTCTTTAATTCTTAAAAGTGCTAAATCAGTATTTGGATCAGTGCCAATAACTTCCGCTATGTAGGTTCGTTTGTCATTTAATACCACTTCAATTTTAGTAGCTTCGTTTACAACATGATTATTAGTAACAATATAACCATCCTGACTTATAATAACCCCACTACCACTGCCTTGCATTATATTAGGCTGACGTTGTCTACCGCCAAATAACCAATCTTGAAAGGGGTCATAGGCTAAATTATTTTTTTGCTCCACAATAGTTTTTATATGAACTACTGAGTTTACTGTTTTTTCAGCAGAAGTAATAAAATCAGGAGCGTTTGCTGCTGATGCACCGCTATAATTTGTAAAATGTGAAGGCGCAGAATATGGGTTATAACTTGTTACCTGATTATTATCCGCATTGGTAAAGTAGTAATTACCAATCAATGCAAAAGCGCCTCCTAATGCGCCAATAAATAAAGATGAGATTACTTTTTTCATGATTTGTGTTTTTAATATTTATTTAATAACGCAAAATTATAGCTTAAGATATAGTTTAAAAATGCTTTTAACAATACTTAACGGCGGCAATGATTTTGAATATTTTCAAATTATAAATTTTGTTATTTTTTAATACTTTAAAAATATTTTTTTGGAATTTAAAAAATAAATTGGTTAAAAACTATCGATAAATAATTGAAAATATTTAGAAATTGTATGTAAATTCAAACTCCAATTTATCATGAGATTTAAATATAAAATACCGCCTTTTGTTTTTGGAGTCTCTATTGGCTTATTAGCCGGTGTTGCTTTCTTTATTTTTAAAATAGATGACTATTTAAAGAAATTTAACAAGCCAAATATTGATAATATAAAAATTGTTGAACAATCTGTGCCTCCAATAAATTCCTCTGATAAAAATAATTTTAAGAAAAGTAAAAAACTTTCTATTCATACAAAAAATTCGCCGGATATTAATTATAATGAAGTTGATGCGTTATTAAATGATGAAGATATTAAAATTGCAGAGGAAGAATTATTGTCTGTAAAAAACATCAAAGTCATTGATTTAGATGCCAATCAAAAACGTGATACGCTTACTGGTCAGCTAGCAGGTGTTTCAAGCACAGATTATCCAAATTTATTTTTTGTTGAATTTTGGAAAACACCTTTAAATTCAAGAGGATATCGCATGACTCGTAATAGAGTTATTTTATATGGCTTATCAGATTTTAGTAGTGTTACAATTTATAAAGT